>QJWD01000405.1 GCA_003235465.1 Nitrospirota bacterium
GCCCGGTTCAACGCGGGCGCCGGGTTTGAGGCCGCCCCACGCCTCGATCGACGCCATGCCCAGGGCCTCCACGGTTTCCTCGATGCCGAGCTGCCTGATCATTTTATCCGCACTCTCGGGCATGAAGGGGTAGAGCAGCACCGCCAGGGTGCGCAGCGATTCGGCGGCGTTGTACATCACCGTTTGCAGGCGCTTCTTGCCCTCGTCGGTTTTCGCCAGGTTCCACGGGCCGGTCTTGTCGATGTACTGGTTGGTCTGGTCCACCAGTTCCCAGATTTTCACGAGAATGCGGCTGTAGGCGAGGTCGTCGTAACCCTTCCGCACTTCACCGATGACGTCCCTGGCCCGGTTGATGAGCGCCGGGTCCTCCTCGCCCGATGTCGCGGGTTCGGGCACGAGGCCGTCGAAATATTTTTTCATCATGTTGACGGTGCGGTTCAGCAGGTTGCCCAGGTTGTTGGCGAGGTCGCTGTTCAACCGGCCGATCAGCGCCTGATGCGAGAAGTCGCCATCCTGCCCGAACGAAACCTCGCGCATGAGGAAGTAGCGGATGACGTCCACCCCGAACAGGTCGATCAGGCGGTGCGGCTCGACGGCGTTTCGCAGCGTTTTCGACATCTTCTGGCCGTTCACCGTCCACCACCCGTGCGCGAAAATGTTTTTCGGCACCTCGAGGCCGAGCGCCCTCAGCATGGTGGACCAGTACACCGCGTGCGTGGTGAGGATGTCCTTGCCCACCAGGTGATGGTCCGCCGGCCAGTAGCCGCATTTTCTGATATCGTCCAAACTGCCGTGGATGGAAATGTAGTTGATCAGCGCGTCGAACCAGACGTAGGTGACGTAATCCTCGTCGAAGGGCAGGGGAATGCCCCAGGGCAGCCGCTCCTTCGGGCGCGAGATGCACAGGTCGCCGAGCGGCCGGCCGAGAAAGCCGAGCACCTCGTTTTTGCGCGAGGCGGGCTGAATGAAATGCTCGTTCTCCTGAATGGTTTTCACCAGCCAATCCTGGTGCTTGCCCATGCGGAAGAAGTAATTGTGCTCCTTTATCTTGTCGACCTTGCGGCCGCATTCGGGGCAGTTGCCGGCGACGAGGTCCTTCTCGGTCCAGAAGCGTTCGTCCGGCGTGCAGTACCAGCCTTCGTAACTGTCGCGGTAGATTTCGCCCGCGTCATGCAAGTGGGTGAGGATTTCGCGCACCACCTTCTTGTGCGCCTCGTCCGTCGTGCGGATGAAGGCGCTGTGGGTTATGTTGAGGCGCGTCCACAATTCCTTGAAGCGCACGTGCAGGCGGTCGACGTGCTCCACCGGGCTGATGCCGAGCTGGGCGGCGGCCTGCTGCACCTTTTGCCCGTGCTCGTCGGTGCCGGTGAGGAAAAACACCTCGCGCCCTTCCAGGCGCTTGTAGCGGGCGATGATGTCGGCGGCGATGGTGGTGTAGGCGTGGCCGATGTGCGGGACATCGTTGACATAATAGATGGGCGTGGTGACGTAAAATTTATTTTCGGTCTTTGGCATTCCTGTTCCGTTCGGTTGATTTTTCCTTTTCGGGCTGCGGTTTTTTCGCGGGCAGGTACCCCTCAAGTTCGGCGATTTCGTAAGTCATGATGCTCTCGTCGTTCAGCCGAACGACGATCTTCTGCCTGAGGATTTCCAGGTTGATCACCTTGCCCTGGCCGTCCGGCGTGTTGATGCGCGCGCCCATTTTCGGCAGCGGTTTGATCATTTTGCGGTAATTGTCGTGCTCGTATTGCAGGCAGCACATGAGGCGGCCGCAGACGCCGGAGATCTTGCTCGGGTTGAGGGCGAGGCCCTGGTCCTTGGCCATGCGAATGGTGACCGGCGAGAAATCCTTGAGAAACGTGGCGCAGCACAGCGATTCCCCGCACACGCCGTAACCGGAGACGACGCGCGCCTCGTCGCGCACGCCCACCTGCTTCATCTCGATGCGGTGCCGGAGGTTGCCGGCGAGGTCCTTGATCAGCTGGCGGAAGTCCACCCTGCCTTCGGCGGTGAAGAAGAAGATGGTCTTTTTCGCCTCGGGCGCGTGCACGACCCGGCTCAGGCTCATGGGCAGCTTGAGCTCGTCGATTTTGGCGGAGCAGAGGGCGCGCGCCCTCGCTTCCATTTCTTTCTTGCGATCCAGCGCCTGCTGGTCGTTTTCGTTGGCGACGCGCAGCACGCGGCGAAACTTTTTCGCCGCTTCGTTGCGGAAGTTCGGAATCTTGTTCGAGGCCACGGTGCCGAGGCGGCTGCCGCGCCCCACCTCCACCACCACCTCCATGCCCACCCGAAGCGCCAGCGGCCCCGGGTCGTACAGTTCCGAGGTAGTTTCATTGAGCACGCGGACGCCGATGAGAAACCGGGGAGGCGGCTTTCTCGGCTCCTGGCGCTGGGGTTTGTCTTCGACGTTCATCGCGGCGAACTCCGGGTTTCGGAAAATTTAATGAGCAGGGTCTCGAGCGCCAGCTGGGCGTTGGCGTTGCCGGAGAGCCAGCGTTTGGTCTCGCGCACCGCGTCGAACATATCGAGAAGGGCGGTGAGCGGCTTCACCCGGGCCACCTCCTGCATGGGGCGGAGGAGATCCGGGTTGAGGAGCAACGACCCCCGGCCGCGCACCTTGAGCACCGCGAGATCGCGCAGCAGCCCGAGAAGCTCGTCGAGCAGCGGCTGCAAGGTTGCCGTTTTCCTGGCCCAGGTTTTCGACCACTTGAACGCCAGGTCCATGTGCTCGAACGAGGCGCCGGCGATGAGGTCGAGCAGGTTTTCCCGCTGTTCGCCCGCTTCCACGCGTTCCTCGTTGAGCTCGAGCGCGCGGGCCACCGAGCCCTCGGCGCGCTCGGCGCGCAGCCTCAGGTGGCCGATGTCGTCCTCCAGTTCCTTCTCCAGAATAGTCAGGATGACCTCCGCCGGCAGGCGGCCGAAGCGGATGCCCTGGCAGCGCGACACCAGGGTCGGCAGCAGCTGGAACGGGTTGACGGCGGTGAGAACCAGGATGGTGGCGCGGGGCGGCTCTTCCAGCGTTTTCAACAGCGTGTTGGCGGCCTGCGGGTTCATCCACTCGGCGCCGTCGATGAGGGCCACCTTGTTCCTGCCCTCGTAGGGCATGAACGCCAGCTTCTTCTGCAGTTCGCGGATGCGCTCGATGCGGATCACCGCTTCGCGGCTGGCCGGGGTTTTCTTTTCCGGCTCGACGAGGAAAAAATCCGGATGAATGCGCGCCTCGATTTTGCGGCAGGATTCGCAGCCCGCGCACGCCCCCTCCGGGCTCAGGCAGTTCAGCGCCTTCGCCAGTTCGATGGCGGCGAGCTTCTTGCCGACACCCTCCGGCCCGTAAAACAGGTAGGCGTGGGCCAGGGTCTCTTTCTCAATGGATTTTCTGAGAATCTGGACGGGTTGATCCTGTCCGAGGATGCATTCGAAAGGCATGACGCGTGAGTATATATGAAACCATCTCGTTGCTCCAGGAAAGCGGGGGTCAGGGAGATGAGATAGCGTGACTTCGGGTTGATAATAACCGGAGGGGGTGTTCCGCTCGCGCCCGGGCCGCGGCGGTTCCCAGGCTCCTGATATCAAAGGTCTCTCACGCCATCATAATACATGGGGTGGACCCTGTAAATGAAAAATCGATGAGGCGGGGGCGCCGGCCGGGCCTTCGAGAATGCGCGCTAACTTGTTATATAGTAAAGGCCTGGCTGAATTTCGCGGAGGCAGGGGAGGGGCCTCGGCCGGCCGGGTTCGGGAAGAGTTTGCATCTCGACCGAGAATTTGGTATTAATCTTGGGCCTGAATGCTAAAATACCGTGATTCCAACCGGCCAAGGCCGGTGGAACCTCACCGTTAACGCTTTCGTTAAAGGAAGAGAACCATGGCGGTCGCCGAAAAAGCCAAAAGGTCGCAGCAGAGAAAGAGAAAACCGAAGATCCTGGCGGTGATCAACGACGCCTGCACCGGTTGCGGGGGCTCCCCCATCTGCATCACCGAATGCCCGGTTGAAAACTGCATGTTCGAGGTGGAAAACCCCGATGCGCCCTTCTTCAACCGCGTGCATGTGGACCCGCTGCTTTGCATCGGCTGTAAAAAGTGCACCAGCAAGGGGCCGATGGACACCTTCCTCGAAGGCTGCCCCTGGGATGCCATCGACATGATCCCGCTGGAAGAGTACGAGTCCGAATACGGCACGCTGCCTTACTGAGAACCGGCCATCGCTCCGGAGGGCGCACCCCGCCACGAGGCCCGGGCGGGCCGCCGCCTGGCGCGAGGCGTCCGCCGGCCTAAGCCCGCCTGAGAAAATTATCCTCAAAGCGAATATAATTGAAACATTGTTTGGACATTGACCAGGACATGTTGTAGGATATAAAACCTTTTTTTGCCCGCAAGCCGATTCACCCCCCAGCCAGCTTCTCGATGAGAAAAAACAGCGGCTTAAGTCAGGGCTTGAGTATCGCGCTGAGGTTTGGCATAGAGATGGCGGTGGCGACCGCGCTGGGGGCGCTCATGGGTTACAGCGCAGATTATTTTTTCGGCACCCGGCCGTGGTTTCTCGCGCTGGGGGTTTTGCTCGGCGGCGCCGCGGGCATGTTGAATGTCTACCGTGCCGCACAGCAGATCACCTTCGACGAAGACGACGGTTCAAACGATAAAGGAGATTCACCGCGTTGAGCATGGAAAGCCCGTTACACCATTTCGAGCTGCACCCGATCGTCCCCTTGTCGATCATGGGTTTCGACATTTCCCTGAATAAAGCCATATTCGTGATGTGGATCGGCGTGGCGCTGGTGTTCGCGATTTTCATGATCGTGGTCAGAAGCGGCGTTTCCCTGGTTCCCGGCAAGTTGCAGAGCCTGGCGGAAATGGTTCTCGAGTTCATCGGCGGCATGGTGGACGAGTTCATCGGCGAGGACGACCGGGACAAGTTCCTTCCCTTCATCGCCTCGCTGTTCCTGTTCATCCTCATCTGCAACCTCATCGGGCTTGTGCCCGGCAGTTACACCATCACCAGCCAGCTTGTCGTCACCGGCGCGTTCGCCATCGGCATCTTCATCATGACCCTGGTGATCGGCTTCGCCCGGCATGGCATGCATTTTCTGTCCATCCTGGTTCCGCCGGGGGTGCCGAAGATCATGATCCCGCTCATGATCCCCATCGAAATCATCAGCATGCTGGCGCGGCCGATTTCCCTGGCGGTGCGTCTTTTCGCCAACATGACGGCGGGCCACACCGTGCTCGCCGTGCTGTTCGGCCTGGCCATGACCTCGCCGCTCTGGGTGGGGTGGATGCCGTTCGGTTTCACCGTCATCATCAACGGTCTGGAAATCGCCATCGCCGTTATTCAGGCTTACATCTTCACAACGCTGACCTGCGTGTATATCGGCGATGTGATCAAATTGCACTAATTTTTGCTCATTAAGAGAGGAGAGACAAAATGGCATCGGAAGCAGCAGCGTTAATCGGTATGGGACTGTGTGCGGCGGGTTTCTTTGGCGCCGCGCTGGGCATCGCCTACATCTTCGCCAAAACCATCGAGACCGTCGGCCGGCAGCCCAACGCCGAGGCGCGCGTCGCCAAGTACTGCTGGATCGGTTTCGCGCTGGTCGAGGCTATCGCGCTTTACGCCCTCGTCATCGCGTTCATCATTATGCCCAAGTGAGCCCAGGCGGTGCGGCTTTCGCACCGGGCTCTCGAATACTTTTTAAAAGGCGAGATCAACGATGCCACAATTTGAGCAGGTTTCGGTTTTCAGCTCATTGATTTTCTGGTCGGTCATATCCTTTGCGCTTCTCTTCATCCTGCTGAAGAAGTACGCCTTCCCGCCGATTCTCGAGGCGCTGGAAGCCAGGCAGGACAAGATCCGCAGCGAAATCGAGGAATCGGAAAAGCTGAAGCAGGAAGCCAAGAACCTCAAGGAACAGTTGGAGAAGGAATTCAAGGGCGCGCACGAGAAGGCCGAGTCCATCGTGCAGATGGCCAGCTCCGAAGCCAAGAAGCTGCAGGAAAAAACTCTGAGCGAGACGCAGGCGAAGGTGCGGCAGATGCAGGCCGACGTGGAGCGCGAAATCGAAACCTCCCGGAACAAGCTCCTGCACGAGATCCGCGCCTACACGGCCCAGCTCACCATCGCCTCCACCGAGAAATTTCTCAGGAAGACCCTGGACAGCGACGACAAAAAGCGCATCGCCGACGAGGCCATCGAGGAAGTGATCAAGGAGATGGAGGCGCGCGCCAGGAACTGATGGCCGCTGAACGGAAAACAGATTCATGATTGAAAACCTGATTGGAAAAAGATATGCCGGAGCGCTGTCCGACAGCGTGCCCGACCAGGGCCGCCTGAACCCGGTGCTCGACAGCCTGAACGCCTTTGTCGGCGCCTTTCAGGCCGAGGCGCACCTGACCCGGTTCTTCGCGCATCCCGCGATTCCGAAAGAGAAGAAGGGCGCCCTGGTCAAGGACCTGGCCGCCCGGCTCAAGGCCGACTCCACGGTGACGGGGCTCCTGCTCCTTCTGGTGGAGCGCAACCGCATCCTGTATCTGGGAAAAATCGCGCATTATTTCCAGAACGTGGTGGATGAGCGGCAGAACCAGGTGCGCGCGAGCGTCACCTCGGCGACCGAACTTTCCGCCGCCAACAAGGAGCGGCTGGCAAGCGAACTCGGAAGGGTTCTGGGAAAAACCGTGCTCATCGAAACCCGGGTGGACGAATCGCTGATCGGCGGCGTCCTCGTGCGGGTGGGAGACCGGGTGGCCGACGCAACGCTCAAGAACCGGCTGGCGCTACTGCAACGAAAAATTGAAACAGAGGAGGGAGAGTAAGTGAACTTGCGAGCCGATGAAATAAGTTCCCTGATCCAAAGTCAGATCCAGGGGTTTGAAGAGGGGGTCGAGCTCAATGAAACCGGCCGGGTGATATCCGTCGGCGACGGCATCGCCCGCATCTACGGCCTGGAAAAGGCGATGGCCGGCGAGCTGCTGGAATTCCCCGGCGGCCTCGCGGGCATGGTGCTGAACCTCGAGGAAGACAACGTCGGGGCCATTCTCTTAGGGTTTGACGACAAGATCAAGGAAGGCGACGAGGTCAAGCGCACAGGTAGGATCATGCAGGTGCCCATCGGCCCGGAGCTGGTTGGCCGCGTGGTCAACGGCCTCGGCCAGCCGATCGACGGCCTCGGCCCGGTCAAGACCGAGCAGTTCGGCCCCATCGAGCGCATCGCCCCGGGCGTGATCGACCGCAAGTCGGTGCACGAGCCCATGCAGACCGGCATCAAGGCCATCGACGGCATGATTCCCATCGGCCGCGGCCAGCGCGAGCTCATCATCGGCGACCGGCAGACCGGCAAGACCGCCGTCGCCATCGACACCATCATCAACCAGAAGGGGCAGAACATGTTCTGCATCTACGTCGCCGTCGGCCAGAAGCGCTCGACGGTGGCGCGCGTCGTCAAGACGCTGGAAGAGCACGACGCGATGAAGTACACCATCGTCGTCTCCGCCTCGGCAAGCGACCCGGCGCCCATGCAGTTCATCGCCCCTTACGCCGGCTGCGCCATGGGCGAGTACTTCCGCGACAACGGCCAGCACTGCCTCATCATCTACGACGACCTGTCGAAGCAGGCCGCGGCCTACCGGCAGCTTTCCCTGCTTCTCAGGCGGCCTCCGGGGCGCGAAGCCTACCCCGGCGACGTCTTCTTCCTGCATTCCCGCCTGCTCGAGCGGGCGGCCAAGGTGAACGACGACCTGGGCGCGGGCTCGCTGACGGCGCTGCCCATCATCGAAACCCAGGCGGGCGACGTGTCGGCGTACATCCCGACAAACGTAATCTCCATCACCGACGGGCAGATCTATCTCGAGACCGACCTGTTTTACTCCGGCGTCCGCCCGGCCATCAACGTCGGTCTTTCCGTGTCCCGCGTCGGCGGCGCGGCGCAGATCAAAGCCATGAAGCAGGTGGCCGGCCAGCTCAGGCTGGACCTCGCGCAGTACCGCGAGATGGCGGCGTTCGCCCAGTTCGGCAGCGACCTCGACGCGGCGACCCAGGCGCAGCTTTCGCGCGGCGAGCGGCTCGTCGAAATCCTCAAGCAGGACCAGTACCGGCCGCTGCCGGTGGCGCACCAGGTCATCTCCATTTTCGCCGGGGTGCGCGGCCTGGTGGACGACGTGAAAGTGTCCGACATCAAGAAGTTCGAGAACGGGCTCATCACCTACATCGAGGAAAAATACAAGGGCATCGTGGATTCCATCAACCAGACCAAAAAACTGGACGACGACACCGAAGCCCAGTTGAAGGTAGCGGTCCTGGAATACAAAGCCCTGTTCAACGCCTGAGCCATGCCTAACTTAAGAGACATCAAGCGGCGCATCCGCAGTGTCAAGAACACGCAGCAGATCACCAAGGCCATGAAGCTCGTGGCGGCCTCCAAGCTGCGCAAGGCGCAGCAGGCGATTTTGGTGGCCCGCCCCTACGCCATCAAGATCATGCACGTGCTCAACCATCTCGCGGCGCGCTGCAACCTCGACCTGCACCCGCTCCTCGAGAAGCGCGAGGGCAACCGCATTCTTTATCTCGTGGTCACCTCCGATAAGGGCCTGTGCGGCGGCTTCAACGGCAGCGTGCTGAGGCGCGCGGTGGCCGAGATGGCGGCCAACAAGGGCCGTGACATCTCGCTCATCATCGCCGGCAAGAAGGGGCGGGAGTTTTTCCGTCACCGCAAGCAGAAGGTGCTGCACGAGTTCATCGACTGGACGCGCGATTTCGACTATCTGAAGGCCGATGAAATCGGTAGCCTCCTCGCCGACCTGTTCGCCGAGAAAAACGTCGACCGCGTGTACGTCATCTACAACGAATTCAAATCCGTCATGCAGCAGGACGTGGTGGTGGAGCAGCTGTTGCCGGTGGTTCCCGAGGAGACGGGCGCCAACCGGGACCAGGACCACGTCGTCGACTACATCTACGAGCCGGATGAGGAAACCATCCTGGAAGACCTTATCAAGCGCTACATGACGGTGCAGGTGTACCGGGCGTTCCTCGAGTCGAGCGCCAGCGAGCACGGCGCGCGCATGACGGCGATGGACAGCGCCACGCGCAACGCCGGGGAAATGATCGGCGGGCTGAGCCTCACCTACAACAAGGCGCGGCAGGCCTACATCACCAAGGAATTGATTGAAATCGTCAACGGGGCCGAGGCGCTGAAGGGCTGAGGACCACGAAAATTTTTTGTCAATCAGAGGAAGGGACGAAATGAGCAACGGACAGATCATCCAGGTTATGGGCCCGGTGGTGGACTTCACCTTCGAGCACGGCAAGCTGCCGGCCCTGTACAACGCGATCCGCATCAAGAGCCCGAGCGGGAATGAAGGCGAATACATCACCTGCGAGGTGGCGCAGCACCTGGGCAATGACGCGGTGCGCACCGTTTCCATGCAGCCGACCGACGGCCTGGTGCGCGGCATGGAAGGCGTGGACACCGGAGCGCCGATCAAGGTTCCCGTGGGCGAGGAAGTCCTCGGGCGCATCCTGAACGTCGTCGGCGAGCCGGTGGACCAGAAGCCGCGGGTTGAGGCGAAGGAGCACTGGAGCATCCACCGCGACGCACCGCCGTTCGAGGACCAGGACACCAGCATGGAAATGCTGGAAACCGGCATCAAGGTCATCGACCTCCTCGAGCCGTACCTGAAAGGCGGCAAGACCGGCCTGTTCGGCGGCGCCGGCGTCGGCAAGACGGTTCTCATCATGGAGCTGATCCGCAACATCGGCGCCGAGCACGGCGGTTTCTCGGTGTTCTCCGGCGTCGGCGAGCGGACCCGCGAAGGCAACGACCTCTATCATGAAATGATCGAGTCGAAGGTTATCGACAAAACCGCGCTGATCTACGGCCAGATGACCGAACCCCCCGGCGCCCGCATGCGCGTGGGCCTCACCGGGCTGACCATCGCCGAGTATTTCCGCGATGTCGGCGGCAAGGACGTGCTCCTGTTCATCGACAATATTTTCCGCTTCTCGCAGGCGGGGTCCGAAGTGTCGGCGCTGCTCGGCCGCATTCCCTCGGCGGTGGGTTACCAGCCCACGCTGGCGACGGAGATGGGCAACCTGCAGGAGCGCATCACCTCGACGAAAAAAGGCTCCATCACCTCCGTGCAGGCCATTTACGTGCCCGCCGACGACCTGACCGACCCGGCGCCGGCGACCACGTTCTCGCATCTCGACGCCACCACGGTTTTGAACAGGCGCATCTCGGAGCTCGGCATCTACCCCGCGGTGGACCCGCTCGACTCCACCTCGCGCATCCTCGACCCGGAGGTGCTCGGGCAGGACCATTACGATACCGCGCGCGGCGTGCAGCGGGTGCTGCAGCGCTACAAGGATTTACAGGACATCATCGCCATTCTCGGCATGGAGGAGCTTTCCGAGGAGGACAAGCTCATCGTCGCCCGCGCCCGGAAAATTCAGAAATTCCTGTCGCAGCCCTTCTTCGTGGCCGAGGTGTTCACCGGCTCGCCGGGAAAATACGTCAAGGTTTCCGACACCATCGAGGGCTTCAAGGAAATCCTCGAAGGCCGCGCCGACAACATTTCCGAACAGGCGTTCTACATGGTGGGCACCCTCGATGAGGTTTTCGAGAAAAACAAGAAACTGCAGGCGAAGTAAACCATGGCCGAACAAACACTGGAACTGAGCCTGGTCACCCCCGGGCGCGAACTGGTCGCCGACAGGGTCGACCAGGTGAACATCCCCGGCTCCGAGGGCGATATCGGCATCCTGTACGACCACGCGCCGATCATCACCACGATGCGTCCCGGCCCTCTCTCCTACCAGAAGGGCAACGAGACGGTGGAGCTCATCGTCAGCGGCGGCTACGCCGAAGTGACGGACAACCGCGTAACCATCCTCGCGGAAACGGCGGAGTTCGCCCACGAGGTGGACCGCGAGCGGGCCCAGGCCGCGCGCCAGACGGCGGAGAAGATCCTCGCCCGCGCCGACCTTTCCGAGGAAGAATTCAAGGAAGCCCAGCTCAAGCTGTTCCGCGCCATCGCCCGCCTAGAGCACACCGAACCCCGGTAAACCCCGGCCCCGCCCGCCCGGCGGGGCGCGTCTTGACGCAATCGCCGGCCTTAGGCCAGGCGATGTCCCCTTCCCGATATCGGTCTCCCTCGTTTTACACATCTGTAACCCGAACTCCATTCGTCCGTAATTCGGGTTGCCTATCCTTGAGTTGTATCCGCTACGGTTTCAAGTTCGGATCGCCCGCCTAAGGGGGTGGGGGCGGCTCCCAGACTTTCCGCAGCGCGCCATCAATTTGAGGAGGACGACATGTTCTACGATGTGAGAGTGCTCGACCCGCAGGGCAACCTGAAGCACGTCATCAGCGGCCGGCAGCTGGCCCGCGATCACTGGAGAAAGTTCAAGGAAGCCGAGGAACAGAATAATTTCGTAAGACTGGACCGCGAGCGCGTGTACCAGGAACTGAGAAACAGTCATTACCTTCGCTTCACCGCGTCCGAATCGCAGGACGTTTAAAGCAGGATGCGGAAAGGCCGGGCGGTTTTCGGATGGGGCCTGTGGGGGGCCGCCTCTCGTTAAAAGCAAGTGTAAGATTAAGAGCAAAAGCGAAAGCCCACGCCGGGGAGCGTGGGCTTTTTTTTGCCCGAAGCCCGAGAGGGTT
>QJWD01000298.1 GCA_003235465.1 Nitrospirota bacterium
AAGGGGGCTCTCGCCGATCCAGCGCTTTACACCCTAGATCTTCCCAAGGGGGAGGTGGTTTTCAACGAAAGGCCGCATACCGAAAAAAGCGTCGATTCGCAGATTCTCCAGGCCCGGTTCGACAGCGTCGACGCCGCGAACACCAGCGTGAACCCGGCCAACGCGCTTGATCCGTCCAAGCGGACGAATTTCGCCACGATCAACCAGGCCAACCCCGTTCTGTCCCTGAAGCAGACCGATGTCCTGCCGGACATCGGCCGGATCAACCGCGTGCTGCTCAGGGTGGAGCATTTTGAAGAAGGCCGGATGCCTAACGACACCCTGACGGTGGAAATCCCGGGGGTGGGCCAGGTGGGCGCCCTGTCGCTGCCGGCGGCGGAAGACACCGTGACCGGCGGTACAGCGGGGTCCACGGTGGATATCACCCACCAGCATATCGAAGACGTGGGAGTGGTTCTCGATCCCCTCAATCACAGCCACGATATTTTTTTCGATACCAATATTTTCGATGACACGCCGACCAGCGGTCTTGGGAACCATTCCCTGAACGGCAATCAGGTCGGGCAGACGGTCACTCTTAATTATCCACTGCGCACAGGAGACAGCGCCAATTACGTTTTCAGCGTCGACGGCAACATCACGGCAGGTTCGTTTCCCGACGCCATCACTATAAAGATCCAGCCCACCAACGAGATCATTTACAACGCCCAATATCAGGTAGGCCTGGGCAAAGTGGTCAATATCAACAAGACCTCCGCTTCCGTGACGGGGTCTCCCGGCTCGTCCCTGACCCTGGTTGTCGATACCTTTGGCGGCGATTTTGGCGCCACCGTCACCATCAATTCCTTCAACCGCACCACCTTTTCCACCCCGGAGGGAAATACCGATTCAAAGCTTGGCACCGCGCAGGCGACACGGACCGGCACTATCGAACAGCATGCGTCCTCCCCAGCCCTGGAGGGAGCGGTCGACCCGGAAAAATCCTCCCTTTCGGTGGTGGACCTGATCGACATCAGCAATGTGATCAACGGCGACTGGAACAACTTCACCGACCAGGTGGTTCAAGTGAAGTATAACGGCGTTCTCGATGGCCGGTCCGCCTACATCATCAACGTCGTGTATGAGATCTCTTACGGGTTCCAGGCGATTGAATACACCGACGACGTCACCGCCGCGGTCGAAGGAGTGAAGGACGATGCCCAGGGGACCCACACGGGAATTCCCGGCCAGCTTATCGAGCGGCCGGATCATGTCCTTAGCTGGAGTATCGTCGATGCCCTGGGTTTTTCGCAGACGGAAATCGACAGTGCTTCGTTTCAGGCGGCGGGCGCGATATACAGCGCGGCTATTTCCGGAGGGTACCGGCTGGCCGGGGTGATTCAGGAAAAATCCCCCGTGGAGGATCTGTGGGGGCAGTGGGGGAAAAACTGCCGGTCGCATTTTTACTGGGATCTTGGGCGGGCCAGAATCCTGTACCGCCCCCTCAATGAGGTTTCCCTGCAATATCCGGTGGATAAGGTTCTTAGCGGAAATATGGTTCGCAGCGAAGGCGGGCAAATGCTGCTTCACTGCGAGCGCACCTCAACACGAAACATCATCAACCGCATCGACCTTCTTTACGACAGGCAATGGTTCGCATCGGGTTATTCCTCGGTGGAAACCGGCGCCGATGCCGATTCCATTGGCAAATTCGGAGTGAAGGAAAAACCCGGAGAATTCTTACTCAATTGGACCCGGAATCAGCCGCAGGCGGCCGATCTGGTTTCATTCTACCTTAAACAACACCGCCAGCCAGCCGATCTGATTCATGTTGAATTGTTTCTCGACAATCTGGACCTGGAAAGAGGGGATACCGTTTCCATCAGCCCTCCCACTCACGAGATCGGCGGATTGCCCGCCCTGGTTCTTGGAGCAGGAAGAAACCTGGGCTCGGCCAAAGCTTTGAGAATGGACAGCATTCCGATGACGCTTCAGCTGTTGCATGTGACCCTGGGAGCGGATTCGGGTTACGGCCTGCAGCCTTATGGCGTCTCATCCTACGGGGGATAAACATGGCATCCACGTTCACCACCAACCTCAACCTTGAAAAGTCCGAAGCAGGCTCCGTCGACTGGAAAGGAGCGGAGGACAGCGTCAAGGAAGCAATCGACGACATCGGCAATTTATTTCTGTGGAGCGTTTCCACTCTCTTCGTACCCGAGGCGGGAATGACTTTTTATGAAGGATGGATTCCGCAGGAAAATATTACCCTGAAAAAAATCGGCATCTTTGCTCAGACTCCGCCTGCAGGGCAGGCGTTGACGGTCGAAGTTCTGAAAAATGGCGTGGCCCAGCCCGGCTCCGCCACCCTGACGGCAGGCCTTAACTGGCAAAATACCGTCCTGCCCGCTGCCCTGGAATTCTCAGGCGGGGAAAGGCTGGGGCTCAGGTACAGCCAGGTGGGATCGACAGACGAGGGCAATGGGATTCAAGTGACGCTTTATTTCATGAAACAGGCTCTTCCTTAGGAATACCACTATGCCACTAAAAATCAGAGCGGATGAAATCGTCGCTAAAAATTCCATCACGCTGAACGGCGTCCTCAAAGCTTCCTGGCCCGTCAGTTTCACCTTCATTCGGGGCGAGATTCCCGGCGGCGTGGTGGACGGGGCGAACGCGGCATTCACCCTGGCCAACGCCCCGGCGGCCGGTTCCTTGGTTCTTTTTCTGAACGGCTTGCGCCTGCTTTCCGGCGCGGGCAACGACTACACCCTCACAGGCAGCACCCTCACGATGGCGACGGCTCCGCAGGCGGGCGACGTGCTCATCGCGGATTATCATTTTTAACCTGGAGTAAACCCACATGGCAGAGACCAAAATCACCACAAGACAACTCGCCGAAGGCACCGAGTTCATCCAGCGCGACGGCTCGGTTCCCTTCACGGCGGACCAGCCGATGGGCGGCAACAAGGTCACCGGCCTCGGCGCACCCACGGCGGACGCCGACGCGGCCACCAAGCTCTACGTCGATTCCGTCGCCAAGGGCCTGGACGTCAAGGACTCGGTGCGCTGCGCCACCCTGGCGAACATAGCCAGCCTGGCGGGCGGCGCGCCCAACTCCGTCGACGGCGTCTCCCTGGCGGTTAACGACCGCATCCTGGTGAAGGCGCAGTCCACCGGTTCGCAGAACGGCATCTACAAGGTCGACACCGTCGGCACCGGGGCCAACGGCTCCTGGTCGCGCACGGCCGACGCCGATGCCGACGCGGAAGTCACCGCCGGGATGTTCACCTTCATCGAGGAAGGCGCGACCCTGCAGGACACCGGCTGGGTGCTCATCACCGACAACCCGATCACCGTCGGCACCACGGCGCTTTCCTTCACGCAGTTCACCGGCGGCGAAGCGGTCACCGGCGGCGCGGGCCTCACCAAGACCGGCAGCGTGCTCGACGTCAACGTCGATAACGTCGGCATCGAGATCGTCGGCGACAACCTGCAACTGAAAGACGCGGGTGTCACCACCGGCAAGATCAACGCCGGGGCGGTGGACGACACCAAGCTCGCCTCCAACGCCGTGACCTCGGTGAAGATCGCCGCCGACGCGGTC
>QJWD01000057.1 GCA_003235465.1 Nitrospirota bacterium
CCATGCCGCGCGTTTCGGGCGTCCCCGGCACGTGCAGGGTGACGATATCGGCCTGTTCGACGAGATCGCCGAAGGCCGCCGTCCTCGCGCCGTGCTAACGCGCCAGGGCGCTCTTGTCCACGATATCGTTGATCAGCACCTGGCAGCCCAAGGGCCTAAGCAGGCGCAAGACCTCCGAGCCCACGTGGCCACAGCCGACGATGCCGACCAGGCGGCCGGACAATAGGCGGCCGCCGTCTTTTTGCCACAGGCCCTCCCGCATCGCCCGCCCCGTCCTGAATACATTATGGCAAAGGCCGAGCATGAAGCACAACGTCAACTCCGCCACCGACCGGCGGTTGACCCCCGGCGTCCAGCCGAGCGCCACGCCACGGCGGGCCAGCGCCGCCTCGTCGATGGTGTCGAGGCCGACGCCGTATTTTGCGATGATCTTGAGGTTCGGCAGGGCGTCAAGGACGGAGGCGGTGACGCGGTCGCGGCCGATGAGCGCGCCGTCGGCGTCTTTAAGAAATTGGACGAGCTCGGCCCCGTCGAGGTAGCGGCCGCTCTCGTTGAAGCGGGCCCCGGGGAAAGCTTCGGAAAGCTCGCCGCGCAAGACCGCCGAGGCGGATAACGCCGGCGGCGTGACGGCGATAACGGGGGACATGCCGCCTCACCCGAATATTTCGTGGATGATGGACGCGCCGGCAAGGTAGGTTCCAAGCATGGAGCCGAAGCTCGCCATCACGAACGCCAGCAGCACGCGCAGCACACCGTTATTCCACCACATTCTCATGGAGCCGATGTCTTCGCGCAGGGTCTCAAAATCGCTCACGCGCGGCTTGCGCAGGTAGGATTCGACCAGGCCCACCACCATGCCCGCGCCGATGGTGGGGTTGAGCGATGTGATCGGCGCCGCGAAAAACGCCGTCACGATGGATAACGGGTGGGCAAGCGCCATCGCCGTGCCGAGGGCGCACAGGCCGCCGTTGATCACCACCCACAGGACCACCAGTTTGGTTCCGAGCTCCGGCGAGCGCATGAAGCCGACCACGAACAGGCTGAGCACCACCACGCAGATGGTCCATCCCACGTAGTAGCCGCTCTTGCCCGGCGGCGGCTTGTATTCAAGCTCCTCAATGCGCTCCCGGCCAGGCGGCCGGTTGAACGCCGGCAGCATGCCCACCAGGTGGCCGGCGCCGACCAGGGCGAGAATTTTTTTCGGGCCGCCCGGGGTGTTGGCGAGCTCGACGAGCTTGCCGGTCATGTATTCGTCGCGCTCATCGATCAGCACTTCCTTGAACTGCGGCAGGCTTTCGCCGAACTCCTCCACCACCGAGTGCAGCATGTCGCCGCGCTTGAGATCCTCGATCTGCTGTTCGCTGACCTCCTCGCCGACGAAGATGCCGGCGATCAGCCCTGAAAAGATCTTGAGCTTCTGCCACAAAGACACGCGGGTGACGATGCGGTGCAGGGTGGTGCTGATGTCGCGGTCGATGACGCACAGTTCGAGGCCGCGCTCCTTGGCGAGCTCCACGGCGCGGATCATCTCCTGCCCGGCCTGCACGCCGATCTTTTCCGCCAGCCGCTTCTGGTACGCCGACAGCGTCAGGTTGACGAGGAGCAGCGTCGCCTTTTTCTGGCGGAAAATCTGGTAGATGTCCAGGCTCTTCCACCAGGATTTGTTCACCAGGTTTTCCAGCCGGGGGGGGCACAGTTCGACGGCGACGCAGTCGTACTCGCCGCTTCTGACCCGCTCCTCCACCAGCTCGACGCTCTGTTTGGAAACGTGCGCGGTGCCGACCAGGGTGATGACGGCGTCGCCGACGTTTACCGTCTTGATGACTTCGTCCTGAGTTTCCACAATTATCCTAGAACACTTGGGGTTGACGGCGCATCCCGCCTCCGCACCTCCCGGAGGGGCCGGCCAGCTGCGGTGGAATGGACGGTGAGGTCGAAAGCGACGGGTCGTGATCGATCGACAGGCTCGAGTTTATTAATTTAACACAAAAATTGTGCTATTTTAAAGTCATTCACTTCGGGGCGCCGGCGGCTGTGTTTCCGGCGGCGCCCGGCCGCGAACCCAGTTCCTTGCGGGAAGCCCCGCCCTCCACAATTCATGCAACCCTTCAAGGTGCAGGCCCCGTTCAAACCCGCAGGCGACCAGCCGCACGCCATCGACACCGTGGTGGAAAACCTCCGCCAGGGCGTGCGCCACCAGACGCTGCTCGGCGTCACCGGTTCGGGAAAAACCTACACCATCGCCAACGTCGTCGAAAGGGTGCAGAAGCCGACGCTGGTGCTGGCGCACAACAAGACCCTGGCGGCGCAACTGTACGAGGAATTCAAGGCCTTCTTTCCCGACAACGCCGTCGGCTACTTCGTCAGCTATTACGATTATTACCAGCCCGAAGCCTACCTGCCCACCACCGACACCTACATCGAGAAAGACGCCTCGATCAACGACGAGATCGACAAGATGCGCCACGCCGCCACCCACGCCCTGTTCGAACGGCGCGACGTGCTCATCGTCGCCAGCGTGTCGTGCATCTACGGCCTCGGTTCGCCGGAGGCCTACCACGGCATGCTGCTGTTCCTCGAACCGGGCATGACGCTGGACCGCGACCAGGCGCTGGCCAAGCTGGTGTCCATCCAGTACAAGCGCAACGATGTCGACCTCGCGCGCGGCAATTTCCGCGTGCGCGGCGACGTGGTGGAGATCCTGCCCGTCTACGAGCGCAACGAGGCCATCCGCATCGAATTTTTCGGCGACCAGGTCGAGCGCCTCACCACCATCGATCCCCTGACCCGGAAGACGCTCTCCGAGCTCGACCGCGTGGCGATTTATCCCGCCAGCCATTTCGTGACCCCCAAGGAGCCCCTCCGGCGCGCCGTCGCCGCCATCCGCGAGGAGTTGATCGGGCAGGTCGCCTGGTTCGAGAGCCAGAACCACCTCGTCGAGGCGCAGCGCATCGACCAGCGCACGATGTTCGACCTGGAAATGATCAAGGAAGTGGGATACTGCCAGGGCATCGAGAACTACTCGCGCCACCTCATGGGCCGGCCCGCGGGCGAGCCGCCGCCGACCCTGCTCGATTACTTCCCCGACGATGCGCTGGTGGTCATCGACGAGAGCCACGCCACCCTGCCGCAGCTCAACGGCATGTACAACGGCGACCGCGCGCGCAAGGAAACCTTGGTGCGCTACGGCTTCCGCCTGCCCTCGGCGCTTGACAACCGGCCACTCAAGTTCCACGAATTCGAGGCGCACCTGAACCACATCATCCACGTGTCGGCGACGCCCGGCCCCTACGAGCTGGAACACTCGAAAGACCACGTGGTGGAACTCATCGTCCGCCCCACCGGCCTCGTGGACCCCGCCCTCGAAATCAAACCCGTGGCCGGCCAGGTGGACGACCTTCTTAACGAAATCGCCCTCCGCGCCGAAAGAAACGAGCGCGTCCTCATCACCACGCTCACCAAGCGCTTCGCGGAATACCTGGCCGAACACTACGCCGAGCTCGGCGTCAAGGTCAAATACCTGCATTCGGACATCGTCACCCTCGAACGCAGCCAGATTCTGCGCGAGCTGGAGCTGCGCCTGGGGGAGTTCGACGCGCTGATCGGCATCAACCTGTTGCGCGAAGGGCTGGACCTGCCCGAGGTGTCCTTGGTCGCCGTGCTCGATGCGGACAAGGAAGGCTTCCTCCGCTCCACCACCTCGCTGATCCAGACGGCGGGGCGGGCGGCGCGCCACATAAGCGGCAAGGTCATCTTCTACGCCGACACAGTCACCCGCTCCATGCAGGCGGCGATGGACGAGATGGCGCGGCGGCGCGAAATCCAGATGCGCTACAACGAGATGCACGGCATCACCCCCGCGTCCATCGTCAAGAGCGTGAGCGAGGCGCTGACGCGCCAGGAAACGGAGGCGCCGGTGGTGGCCGAGGAGGAGGAAGAGTACGGCGGCAACCTGCTCGAGGTGGTGGCCGCGCTCGAGAAGCAGATGTACCAGGCGGCGCGCGAACTGGAGTTCGAAAAGGCCGCGGCGCTGCGCGACCGGATTAAAAAACTGCGCGAGATCGATCTCAGGGCGTCGGCCTGAGCCCGCCCTCAATCGGTTTCGCCGATATCGGGCGCGGTGTATGCCGCCCTGCCGCCGGAGGGAATGGCGGGAGGCAGCCCGTCGCTTCCGGCATCGCCGGCGCGCACGGTGAGTTCCGCCGGTGGGTAATGGGTGAAGTAGGCCTGCATCAGTTTTTTCGCCACCGGCGCCGCCGCCGAACCGCCGTGCCCACCATGTTCGATGAGCACCGCCACCGCGATCTCGGGTTTCTCGTACGGTGCGAAGGCGATGAACCAGGCATGATCGCGGAATTGATACGGAATATCCTCCTCGTTTTCGGTTTCCTCGCTGACGCGCAGGTGCACCACCTGCGCCGTGCCGGTTTTTCCCGACACGACGATGTTATCCATGCGCGCGGCGCGGCCAGTGCCGCGCGGTTCGTTGACCACGCCGCGCAGGGCGTCGCGAATGCGCTCGAGATTTTCCGTGCGGGCGTGCACCCGTCCCAGGATCTCGGGGTCGACGATGCGGTGCACCCGCCCGTCCATCCCTTCCACCCGCTTCACCAGGTGCGGCCGAAGGAGGATACCGCCGTTGGCCAACGCGGCGGTCATGCTGGCCTGCTGTAGCGGGGTCACCAGGTTAAAACCCTGGCCGATGGAGGCGGAGATGGTTTCCCCCGCCAGCCAGGCCTGCTTTTTCTGCTTCAGTTTCCACTCGCTGGTCGGGATGAGGCCCGGCCTCTCGCCGGCAAGCTCGATGCCGGTGGGCCGCCCGAGGCCCAGGCGGCCGGCGTATTTCGCCAGCGTGTCGACGCCCAGCTTGTTGCCGACGGTGTAGAAATAAACATCGCAGGACTGCACCAGCGCGTCGTGCAAATTGACGAAACCGTGGCCGCCGCGCTTCCAGCAGCGGTAGAGGCCACGGCCGAGGCGGAAATGCCCAGGGCAGAACACCTCGGTTTCGGGGGTGACGATGCCCTCCTCCAGGCCCGCGAGCGCCGTCACGATCTTGTAGGTGGAGCCGGGCGGGTACTGGCCGCGAAGGACCCGGTTCTGCAGGGGGTGGCGCTTGTCCTCGGACAGCGCCTTCCAGTCCTCTTTCGAGATGCCCTTGGCGAACAGGTTGCCGTCGAACGACGGCTTGCTGGCTACAGCGAGGATCTCGCCGGTCTGCACCTTCATCATCACCGCCGAACCGCTCATCGGCTCTTCCGGCGTGCCCGCCATCAGCGCCTCCAGGGTCTTCTGAATGCGCGCGTCGAGGGTTAGCACCAGGTTGTCGCCGCTTAGGGGGTCGAGCTTTCTCAGCACGCGAAGCTCGCGCCCCGACACGTCGACCTCCACTTCCTTATAGCCCTTTTCGCCGGTCAGCACGGGCTCATAGTTGCTCTCCAGGCCCTCTTTTCCCGTCAGGTCGCCCTGCTGGTAGCCGCCATCCTTTTTTTCATCCAGCTGCTCGCGGGTGATCTCGCCGACGTAGCCCATGACGTGCGCCGCCAGCTCCGGGTAAACGTAGTTGCGGGTCGGCTCGACCTTGATGCCCACCCCCGGCAGGCGCATTTTGTTTTCCTCGACGAAGGCCACCTGCTCGCGCGCGATATCGGCCAGAATGAGCACCGGCTTGAAGGCCCGCGCCTCCTTCATGTCCCTTCGCACCTTGGCCTCGTCGAACTCCACCCGGGTTTTGAGGAGCGCGAAGGTTTCCTCGAGGTGGCTGGCGTCCTCGGGGGTGATGTAGAGGTTGAACGCGGGGCGAATGCCGACAAGCAGCTCGCCGTTCCTGTCCTTGATGGTGCCGCGGTAGGCCGGCAGCGACACCATCCGCACGCGGTTGTTTTCGGACAGTTCGATGAAGTAGCCGCCCTTCAGGATCTGCAGGTACCACACCCGCACCCACAAACACAGGAAGCAGAACACCACCAGGATCAGGTAGAACTTGATTTTCTTGCGGATTTCA
>QJWD01000412.1 GCA_003235465.1 Nitrospirota bacterium
ACGGCACCACATTCAGATAACGCGAAAGCAGCTCCTCCTTCGAATGCGAATGTTCGAGGCGAAGCGCCTGCACCATCTGCGCGAGCTTCGCGCTAGGCGGCGCGACGCCAGGCCAGGTGATGCGGGAAAGCTGCATGGTGAGGGTGCTCGCCCCCGAGACCACGGCCATGTGCGTGGCCGATTGATAGAGCGCCCGGCCGAGGGCGCGCGCATCCACCCCCGGGTGGCTGAAAAAGCGTTGGTCCTCGGCAAGGATGAAGGCGCGCTTGAGCCTGGCCGGGATGTCCGCCTTCCACACGGCCTGCTCGCCGCGCGGGCTTAAGGGCGTGAGAATGGGTTGGCCCGAGCGGTCGACCACGAGGCGGCTTTGTTGCGGGCCGGGGTCAGGCAGTTCCGGCGGCAGGCCGATCACGGGGTAAAAGAGCGCCAACAGCATAGGCGCCGCCAGGGAAAACGCGAACAGGGTCGTTCTCCGCATGGCCTAGTCCTCCACCAGAAAGCGCGCCGGGCGCGATTTGCCGTAAACCTCCGGCGTGTACATCTCCTCCACCACGGCGGGCGCGGCGCGGAACTCGCCGGTGGCGATGGCCTGGGCGATGTAATCGATGCGGTACTCGCCGGGCTCGAGAAAGTCGGCGAAGTAGTGTGGCCCTGTGAGGCGCATGTCGCGGTGGTAGAACCCGCCGCCGTAGTACCTGCCCCACCAGTCGCCTTCCAGCCAATAGAAATCGTTCTCCACGCCCTGGTCCGCCGCGTCGATGCGGGAGATGGAAGCGAGCGCGGTGTTGAGCGGCTCGAATCCGGCGGGCAGGCTGTCGGCGAGGGCCACCTGCGTGCGCGTGGCGGGAACGCTCACGGTGAGGCTGACGCGCAGGAGATCGTCGCGACGGGCGGTCACCGTGTCTCCCGCCGGCTGCCAGGCACCGTCCGCGCCTTTAAGGAAATAGCGTCTCTCGACTTTAAGACCGGCGTTGACCACATCGGGCCTCACCGCCTCGGGCACCAGCCTGAGACGGGCGGTGTAATAGGCCCGACCCGCACCCTTCCTCGCGAGGCGAACCGCCCCCTCCTTCCCTATCCATTGTTTTTCGATCTTCACCTGCTTCTCCGCCGGCGGCGCTTTGAAACCTTCGAACCTCATCGGCCCGACGGGGACGTTGAGCACGCTGCCCGTCACGCTGAAATTCGGCGGCGTTTTCTCGTTGGCTTCGGCGTAACGGGCAATGGCCCGCAGGCAATACAGGTTTTCCTGCGTGTTGCTCCAGCGGCCGGCCCGGCGCGTGGCGATGACCCAGCGCGCAAGCGGCTCGACGAGCGAACCGTCGCCCTCGTTTTCGAGAAACGCCTCAAGCAGGTTGCAGTTGCTGCGCATCGGGCTGTGCAGGATGCGCTCAAGACCATCGTCCGAGATTTCCTGAAACTGCACCGTGCCCGAGGTGCGGTCGGCGGTGGCGGCGATCTCATCGCCTAGCGCCCGGGCGACCCGGGCGGTGGCGGGCATTCCGGCGGCCGCCCGCCAGAGGAACGATTTGCCGAACAGGTCGAGATGCTCGCGCTCGCTGTACAGCAGGTTGATCGAGGGCGTCGCGTCGTCTCCCAGGCGGCCGACGACGTAGGCGGCCATGGCGCGCACGGTGCGGCGGGTGGAGGTGTTGTATTTCGCCGCCGCCTTCTCGGTGTCCTTCAGGTAGCCCCGCACCCAGCGCTGGAGTTTTTTCTTCGGCTCCTCGGGCACCGGCACGCCGTCGTCCTCCAGCCAGAGAAGGCCGAGCGCGGTGAACACCGACAGGTACGGGTCCACCGTGCGCGCGTCGCTTTTCCAGTACCCCATGCCGCCGTTCGCCGCCTGAAATTGCGGCATGCGCGCGAGCAGTTCCTGAATCCACTCCGCCGGCGGTTTCGCCGGGGCGGGGATCGTCAGGTATTTTTTCAGCTTCACGAAATGGTGCAGCATGAGGGCGCGCACCAGCGTCTGCTCCCAGCAGGTGTAAGGGTAGTCGAAGGCGTAGCGGAACACGTCGTCGAGATGCGACACGATAGTCGGGCTTAGGATGACCCCGGCCCTGCTGAGGCGCGCGCGGATGTTCGCGGGAATATCCAGCGGCACCTCGACACTCGCTTCCTCGGTGGAGCCGTGGATGGCGAAGGTCTCGGGTGAAACGTAGGGACGAACGGGCAGCGTGTAGCGCGCGGCGTCCTGGTGCGCCCCCGCCGTGGCCGAGACGGTGAGCCGGGTCTCAGTTTCGTCTTCGGGAGCGGTGAGGGTCCATTCCAAAATCCCCTTCTCCTGGTCCTTGACCGCCACTTCCTGCGCCAGCGGCGATTGGAGCGCGCCGTTTTCGAGACCCAGCCGCCCAATCACCGCGCTGTCTTTTCCGGTACGGTTGAACACGCTCACCCGGCCGACGAGTTTGTCTCCGGCGGTCAGAAACGACGGCAGTGCGGGCTCGATCATCAGCTTCTTGCTCACCTGAAAGGAGGCGCTTCCATTGCCGAAACGGTGTGCCTTGTCGGCGGCCACCACGATCACCCGCCAGCGCGTGAGGTTGTCCGGCGCCTTGAAAGTGACCGATGCCCGGCCCTTGTCATCGGTCACGAGCGACGGGTTCCAGTAAGCGAGGGGCAAGAAATCCTTGCGCAGGGCCACGCCGCCGCCGTCGCCGCCGCTCGGCGCGCCTTTCTTGCCATAGTGGCGGCGGCCGACGAGGCCGGTGAGCATCTGCGAAGTGGCGACGTCGCCGTAGGGCATCTGGTAAAATTTCCGCCACAGGTCGTAGCGGCTGTCGGTATCCCCCGCCAGTTGCAGGATGCGCTCGTCCACCACGGCGACGAGGAGCTCCGCCGGGCGGCGCGTGCCGTCTGGCGGCAGGACGGTGATATCGACCTTCACCGCCTCGCCGGGCTGAACCTCCCCGCGGTCGCTCGCGGCGGTGATTTTCAGCTCGCTGTCCGGGTCGATCACGGTGATGCGCGCAAGCCCCATCTTGAACGCGGGCTTGCCGAGGTCGACGCCGTCTTTCAGTTCCTCTGAGGTGCGGCCCTGGATGAGGTGCACCGAAGCATTGAAGCCCGGCGCGTAATCCCTGCCGTCGAGGGGAATGCGCACGATCTCCGCCCCTTGCGTGAGGCGGCGGCGGAATTTTTTGAGGATGCCGAAGCGCTCCAGGGTGAAGATGGCGTCCACCGATTCGTAGGGGTTTTTTACCAAGAGCTCGAGCGTTTCGCCGACCTTGTGCGAAGGCTTGTCGGGAACGAGGTCGATGCGGTCGTGGTTTTCCCGCTGCCAGCCGACGTATTCCGCGCCGGTGACGTAGACGTGCAGCGAGGCGCGGGCGACACGGCCCTCGCCGTCCCTGGCTTCGGCGACGAGGTAATGCGCGCCCGCCGCCCTGGCTTTCAGGGCGCAGCCCTTGGGCGCATTCTCCGATACGAATTCGCAACGGTCCACCACCTCGTCCTGGGTGTGGGTCTGGTAAGAGAAGTAATTGCCCGCGCCGCGCACTCGCACGGTGTTGTAGCGGCGGTGGACGAGCTGAAGGGTGACGTTCTGGCCGGGCACGGGCTTCTC
>QJWD01000181.1 GCA_003235465.1 Nitrospirota bacterium
CCCATTCGCGCCTCCCGGGGGGCTTGCCGGGCGGGCCCCCCGGGGCGCATGGGGCTTCCCCTTTCAGGCGCGGCGCGGATTTAAATCCCCAGCCAGCCCCCGCCGGAGGGAAACCCCGCGCCTAACGCGGGCCTTGGAAAGCCGCCGGTTAAATCCTCAAAGAGCTTGACTCCATTGAGGTTAATGCTATACTTCCTCTAAATTTCACCACATCTTCATGCGTCGACTTAAGTCCAACTGAGTAACGTTACCAGGTGAGCGGGGAGCTGACTTATGACAAAGGCGGAACTGGTTGAAAAAGTTGCCAACCAAATCAACCTGACGAAGAAACAGACGGAAGTGGTTGTAAACACGGTGTTCCAAAGCATCACCGAGTCTTTGAGCGAGGGCAAGAAGGTTGAACTGCGCGGCTTTGGCAGCTTCCGCATTCGGGAGCGAAACGCCCGCATCGGCCGCAACCCCAAGTCTGGAGACAAGGTCGATGTGCCCGCGAAACGCGTGCCCTTTTTCAAGGCGGGCAAGGAATTGCGGGACCTCGTCGACAACCAGTAGCCGGGGCGCGGTTTGACCTTTCGTTCCCACAACCCGTGTCCGGAGGCGGTGAAAGCCGCTCCACGCGGGATCGCCTGAGAGCGCACCCTGCTCCGGGTGCACGCCCTTCAACGATCGTCCACCCCCTTGTCGAAAAATCTATAATGCGCTTCATGCCATCGTCCGCCATGATGGCGGCGGGCGCTCATCACCCTTTGTCGCACCAGCGCGGGTTTCACCCACCCGGGATGGGGGCAGGCCCAATACATGTCTGGCAATTCATTCGGAAAAATCTTCAAGATTTCGACCTGGGGCGAATCCCACGGCACCGGCCTCGGCGTCGTGGTGGAAGGCTGCCCCGCCGGCCTCCCCATCAAGGCCTCTGAAATTCAGAAGGAGCTGGACCGCCGCCGCACCGGCCAAAGCAAGGTGACCACCACGCGCAAGGAGGGGGACCGCATCCGCATCCTGTCCGGCGTTTTCGAGGGCAAGACCCTCGGCACCCCCATCGCCCTGGCGGTGGAGAACGAAGACGCCGACTCCTCGAAATACGACCTCATCAAGGACCTCTACCGGCCCGGCCACGCCGACTACACCTACGACATGAAGTTCGGGTTCCGCGACCACCGTGGCGGCGGCCGCTCGAGCGCCCGCGAAACCGTCGGCCGCGTCGCCGCCGGCGCCATCGCCAAAAAACTGCTGGCGCGCGAGAAGGTGCGCATCATCGGCTACACCCGGCAGATCGGCCCGCACGTCGCCAAAACCTTCGACTACGGCGAGATCGAAAACAACATCATCCGCTGTCCGGACAAGGCCATGGCGGAGAAGATGGTCAACCACATCATGAAGGCGCGCAAAAAGGGCGACTCGGTGGGCGGCATTGTCGAGATCGTCGTCCAGGGCGTGCCGCCGGGCTGGGGCGAGCCGGTGTTCGACCGCCTCGATGCCGACCTGGCCAAGGCGATGATGAGCCTGCCCGCCGTCAAGGGGGTGGAGTTCGGCGCGGGCTTTGGGGCGGCGCTGATGCTAGGTTCCGAATGCAACGACGTCTTCATTCGCAAGGGAAAGAAAATCGCCACGCGCACCAACAACGCCGGCGGCATTCTCGGCGGCATCTCGAACGGCGCGGACATCGTCCTGCGCCTGGTGGTGAAACCCACCTCGTCGATCAACCGCGAGCAGGAAACGGTGACGACGAAGGGCAAGCCCGCCACCATCCGCGTCGAAGGCCGTCACGACCCGTGCATCTGCCCGCGCGCGGTGCCCATCGCCGAAGCCATGGCCGCCTTGACCCTGGCCGACCATTACCTCAGGCAGCGGGTGGCCCGGCTCGATCCCTGATATTGTATTGTTCCACGAGCCGGGCCAGCGGATGGCCCGGTTTCTTTTTTTGAGGCCAGCATGAACGTCGGCTTTGTCCAGAACGAACCCCGGTTCGGCGAAGTGAGGGAGAACCTCGCCCGCCTGGAGGCGCTGCTCGAAAACATCCGCGCCGATCTCCTCGTTCTGCCCGAGCTGTTTAACACCGGCTACCAGTTCACAAGCCGCGAGGAGGCCCTGGCGCTCGCCGAGCCCGTCGAGGGCGGCGCCACCTTCGACTGGTTGACCCGGGCGGCGAAGCGTTCTGGCGGCGCGCTGGTGGCCGGGGTGGCGGAACTTGACGGCGGCAGGGTCTACAATTCCGCCGTGCTGGTGAACGCCGATGGCCTTCTTGGCCGCTACCGGAAGGCGCACCTGTTCGACGACGAAAAGCACATGTTCGACGCGGGCGATGTGCCGCTTCAGGTGTTCGACACCGGCTTCGCGCGGGTGGGCATCATGATCTGCTTCGACTGGCGCTTTCCCGAAACCGCGCGCACCCTGGCGCTCAAGGGGGCGGACATCATCGCCCACCCCTCGAACCTGGTGCTCAAGCATTGCCCCGACGCCATGGTCACGCGCTGCCTGGAAAACCGCGTTTTCGCCATCACGGCGGACAGGGTGGGGGCGGAGGCGCGCCTGCCCGACAAGGGCCACCGCTTCATCGGCCAAAGCCAGATCGTCGATCCCGACGGCGAGGTGCTGTACCGCGCCTCGCGGGACAGGGAGGAGGTGAAGGTGCTCGACATCGACCTCGCCCGGGCGCGGGAAAAACGCATCAACGCCAACAACGATCTGTTCCAGGATCGCCGGGAAGACCTTTACACGGCCTGAGGTCCTCTGCTAACCTTTTTCCGGCACAGCGCGCACAGGCCCTCATCGAATCCCCCCGGGAAGACCTTTACACGGCCTGAGGTTCTCTGCTAACCTTTTTTCCGGCACAGCGCACACAGGGCATCACCGAATCACCTGGAAAGGATGATCATGGAAAAGGAAAAATCCCGATTTTTAAAACGCGACGACGGCACCGTGTACGATTCCCTCACCAGCCTCACCTGGATGGCCAACGACTCGCGGCTCGACCTCGACCGTGAGATCACCTGGAGCGAAGCGGAGGCGTACGCCGAGGACATGAACAAAAAAAAATTTGCCGGCCACGGCGACTGGAGGCTGTGCACCATCCCCGAAGCGCAGTCGCTTTACGATCAGAATAAATTGAACAAGGATCACAAGGGGGGGGACATTCACATCGATTCGATCTTCCCGCCCGGCGGCGGCAACTGCACCTGGACCAGCAGCACCCGCGGCCGGGAAGCGCAGATCATGTTTTTCGTCAACGGCTGCCCCTACTGGTACGAGAAGAACGACAAGACCATCTCCCACGCCGCGCGCCTCGTCCGCCGCGACTGATAGCGCGCCTGCTGGCTAATCACGCGGGCTCGCGGATGAGGGCGGGCATGGCGCCCGCCTCATTCGCGCATGCGCTTCGGGTTGTCGTGCACGAGCCCGAAGGCCTGCACTTTTTCATCCTGCCTTGCGAGTTTCCGGTACAGCGCCTGAAACGCCGGCGTGTCCAAATTCTCGTCCAGCAACTTTAAAAGGTCCGCCCGCGAAATATCCTGGCCGGATTCCCTGGCGAACAGCGACGTGCCGAGGCCGATCC
>QJWD01000333.1 GCA_003235465.1 Nitrospirota bacterium
CCTGCTCCCCCGGGTTCTCGATCACTCGGTGGGGCTGCCCAACCCGGGGCAGGCGGTGGAGAACATGGTGAAATTCCTCGAATGCTGCGGCGCGCGCGAAGCGTATATGGAGTTGCTTGCCGTCAACGACAAATTTCTCGAATTGCTTCTCATCCTGTTCGGCAGCAGCGACCTGCTTTCAGAAACCCTGATCCGTCAGCCGGGCCTGGTCGACGCGCTGACCGACATGGAATCGATATACCGCTTCAGGCCGCCGGAGAAGATCCGCGAGGAATTCCGCCGCGGGTTGAGTTCGGCAAAAACCCTCGAGGACAAAAAAATCTTTCTGCGCCGCGCCAAGCAGGGCGAGGAGCTTCGCATCGGCGTGCGCTACCTGATCAAGGAGGCGGACCTGGTCGGCACCCTGTCGGACCTGTCGCACCTGGCCGACGTTTTTTTGCAGGTGGCGCTCGAGGTGGCTCTGGAAGAGCTGCAAGGCTATACAGAAAAAGCCCCCGAGAGCGAGTTCGCCATTCTGGGGCTTGGCAAGCTTGGCGCTTCGGAGCTCAATTTCGGTTCCGACCTGGATATCGTGTACGTGTACGCCGAGCCCGGCGAGGCTGAGCCCGAGGTCACCAAAGGTGAGGCGCTCGAGCATTATGTAGCCCTGTCGCAGATGATTTACCAGCTGGCGTCAGAGATGACGCCGGCGGGCATCGGTTACAAGATAGACACCGACCTGAGGCCGGAGGGGAGCCGCGGCGTTCTGGTTCATTCGGTGGAAACCTACGAGACGTATTTCCGGGACCGCGCCCGGATATGGGAACAGCAGGCCATGACCCGCGCCCGTTTCGTGGCCGGCAACCGCGAACTGGGTGAACGGTTCCTCAAGGTGGCGCACGCCTTCACCTACAGGAAGAAACTGGAGTACGGCTCGCTGATCGAAATCTCCCGGCTCAGGGAGCGCATGGAAAAGGAGCTGGCGAAGGAGGCGAGCAAGGGAAAAAACGTCAAGCTGGGCTATGGTGGGCTGGTGGACATCGAATTCACCCTGCAAATCCTGCAGCTCATGCACGGGTACAAGCACCCCCGGCTAAAAACCACCTCCACCCTGGAGGTGCTTCAGCGCTTGTCCGATTTCGGCATCCTGCATCCCGACACCGTCGACCGGTTGCGAGGCGATTACCTTTTTCTGCGCAACCTGGAATGCGCGCTCAGGCTGCTCTCCCGCCGCTTCGGCAACCACCTGCCCAAAAACACAGAAGACCTTGCCGCGCTGGCCCGCATGCTCGGCTACCGCGCCACAAGCCAGGCCGACCTCAGGGAACACCTCGAGGGCGATTATGAGAAAACCACCGGGCGAGTGCGGGAGTTTTACAGCAAGAACCTCGACAACCTGCTGAGGACCTCGCTCTAGGCCGGGCGGGTGCTGTCGGACGCGGGAGAGGGGAGTTCGAAGAGAGAATCGGAGGATAATTTTTCCAGCGCCATGCGGATGGGCAGTATCACGGTGAATTCGGTGCCTTTTTCCGGATCGCTGATCACGGTGATGTCGCCACGGTGGATTTTGACGATGCCGTAGCTTGTGGAAAGCCCGAGCCCGGTGCCCTTCACCGCGGGTTTCGTGGTGAAAAAGGGGTCGAAGATATTGCCGAGATGTTCCGCCGCGATGCCCAGCCCCGAATCGCGAATGGAAATCCTGACCGTGTTCGAATCGTGGCCGGTGATGAGGGTGATGCTGCCGCCGGTTTCGGGGATCGCCTCTTCGGCATTTTGCAGCAGGTTCAGGAAGACCTGCCGGATCTGATCCGGCACGGCGTTGATTTTCGGCATCGCCTCGGCGTATTCCCTTTTCAGCTCGATGTGGCGCTCGGCGAGTTTCCGGTGAATGAGCATGCACATCTCGTCCAGCGCCTCGTGCACATCCATGGATACCACCACGCCCGACGAGGGCCGGTTGAAGTCCTGCAGTTTGCTGATCAGGGTTGCGACGCGCTGGCATTCCTTGATGGCCAGCCCGACGAAGCCCTTGTGCTTTTGATCCAGCGAATCTAGGTTCTCGACTTTTTCAAGAACATTGCGAATGCCGTAGATCGGGTTGTTGAATTCATGCGCGATGGAGGCCGCCAGCTTGCCGATGGCCGATAACTTTTCCACGTGGATCACCCGCTGGTGAGTGGCCTGCAGGGCTTCCGTTCGAATGGCCACCAACTCCTCCAGGCGGTCGCGGTAGTTTACGAGTTCCTCTTCCGCGCGTTTGCGTTCGTCGATGTTTTCATACATGGCGATGATGTAGAGCGAATCGCCGCTTTGGTGGCGAATGGCGGTGAGCGTCATGTTGAGCCAGAAGATGCGGCCGGTCTTGTGAACGTAACGCTTCTCGAGCTTGAAAAACGGCATTTTTCCCGTCAGCAGGTCTCCCGTCAGCCGGGCTGATTTTTCGCGGTCGTCCTCATGCGTGAGGTCGAGGCAGGCCCTGCCCGCCATTTCCTCCGTCGCGTAGCCTGTCATCGCCGAGAGCGCCGAGTTGGTGCTCACGAACCGCCCCTCGGTATCCAGCACCGCCATGCCAAGCGGACCGCTGGCGAATATTCTTTTGAAGCGTTCGTTGCTGTCCCGAAGCGCCTGTTCCGAATTCTTGAATTCGATGGCGATGCCGATGAGGTGGGCGAGGGAGTCGATCAACTGCACCTCCGCCTTCCTGGGTTCGCGTGGTTCGGGATAATAAAGGCAAAGCGTGCCGAGGACGCTGTGCGACGACGACCGGATCGGAATGGACCAGAAGCCGCAAAAGCCCTGTTCCCGGGCCATGGGCAGGAGGGGCTCCATCTCCGGCATCACCTCGAGATTGGGCGCGATCACGGCCTGGTTCAGGTAGGCCGCCTTGCCGCAGCCGACGGACCCCTCAACAATAAGCAGGCCGTCGATCATGTCGGTGAAGGAGCGGTCAAAACTCGGGCCGGCGCCCAGCCTGAGCCGCTCGCCCTCGGCATCGACGAGCATGACGGTGCTGCGAACCCGGTCGAGCTGGCTCTCAATGGTGAGCACCAGCGTCTCGAGAATAACCGATAGCGGCTGGCCCTCGGCCAGGGCCTCGAGCACGCGGTTCAAGCCGTGATTCATGGTTTCGATGCGGTGGCGTTCCTGGATTTCCTCCTGCAGGCGACCCTCGACCAGGGATAATGCGGCGGGTTCGACCCGCGTGGGGGGTTTCGCGCCCCGCATGCGGTGCATGGATGCGGTGAGAGCCCAGGCGAGGGTGTCGCCGCGCATGGTGTCGTAGGAGATATATTCCTGCGCGCCGAATCGAAACGCGAGTTCGGCCCGCTCCTTGTTGCGTGTTTGTTCGAGCACCGTCACGGGGATTCCGGAAAAATCCCGGCCCAGGCGCTCGAGCACAGCCTTGAGCGAATCGTCATCGGCCAGGGGGGCGAAGACGACGATATCGAACGGGCTTTCCGCCAGACGTTTGAAGCCGCTCGCTAGGTCGGCAACTGCATCCATCACAAAGCAGGATTCCCTGGCGGAAGCCAGCTCCGCGTTCAGGTCGCTCGCCCGCCCGCCACCGGG
>QJWD01000119.1 GCA_003235465.1 Nitrospirota bacterium
GGCTCCTTCGTCGCGTTCAATGGTTATCTGATGATGCTGTCCTGGCCGATGATGGGCATCGGCTACGTCATCAACCTTAGCCAGAGGGGCCAGGCCGCCCTCGGCCGGGTGGAGGAGGTGCTCACTGCCAAGAGCTGCGTGACAAACCGGGAAGCCGTAACCGGAGCGGTGGAGATAAAAGGCGGCATCGAGTTCAAGGGCGTGGGCTTTACCTACCCGGGCAGCGGACGTCCAAGCCTTAAGGGCGTCGATCTCACGATTCCGGCGGGCGGCATGCTGGCGGTGGTGGGACGCATCGGCTCGGGCAAAAGCACCCTCGCCAGGCTCCTCGTGCGCCTGTTCGACGCGAGCGCGGGCGAGGTGCTCATCGACGGCGCGCCCATTCGCGAGATACCGATTGAAACCCTGCGCGAAAAGGTGGTGCTGGTCGACCAGTCGCCGTTCCTGTTTTCGATGACCCTCGCCGAAAATGTCGCCCTCGGGCGGCCCGCTGCGTCGAAGAAAGAGATCGCCCTCGCGGTGGAGGCCGCGGGCCTCGGGCCGGACCTTCTGCGTCTGCCAGAGGGGCTGGACACAGTGGTGGGCGAGCGCGGCCTGTCGCTATCCGGCGGCCAGAAACAGCGCATCGCCCTAGCGCGGGCGCTGCTTCGGCAGCCGCGCATCCTCATCCTCGACGACGCGCTCTCGAGCTTGGACGCCGAAACCGAGGCGCGGGTGCTCGGGAATTTGGCCGAGCGGACGGCTGGCGTCACCCGAGTCGTCATCGCGCACCGGCTCTCGGTAGTGAAGGGGGCGGACCGCATCGTCGTGCTCGATGACGGCCGCGTCGCCGAGGCGGGAAGCGCCGGGGAGCTCTTGCGAAAAGGCGGCCACTACAAACGCATGGCCGAGAGCCAGGAGCTGGCCCGCGAATGGGAGATCACACTGCAATGAGCGCCGCAAGCGACGAGGCGCTGAGGGACCAGTACAAGGATTTTCAGTTATTAAGGCGCATCCTCCAGTTCATCCGTCCCTACCGGGCGCCGGTGGCGCTCTCGGTGGCGCTTTTGTTCGCCGTGTCGCTGCTCAACCTAGCCGGGCCCTACCTGACGAAGATCGCCATCGACGATCACATCAAGCCCGGCCGTCTGGAGGGCCTGAACGCCGTGGCGGCGGTGTACCTGGGCGTGCTCGTTCTCGCCTTCCTGTTTCAGTTCGCGCAAACCTACCTCATGCAATACATCGGCCAGCGGGTGATGTTCGACATGCGCACGCGCGTGTTCGCCCACCTTCACCGCATGTCGTTCCGGTTTTTCGACAACAACCCCATCGGCAAGCTGGTGACCCGCGTGGTCAACGACGTGGAGGTGCTGAACGAGATGCTCACCTCCGGGCTGATCCTCATCTTCAACGACGTGTTCAGCCTGCTCGGCATTTTCGTGATGATGTTTTACCTCGACTGGCGGCTCACCCTGGTGATCTGCCTGGTGTTCCCGCTGTTGTACATGGCGACCCAGGCCTACAGGACGCGTGCGCGCGACGCCCTCAGAAAGAACCGCGCCCACCAGTCGGGGCTCAACACCTTCCTCGAGGAAAGCCTGTCGGGCATGGCCACCGTGCAGCTGCACCGCCTGGAGGCGAGCCACGCCAGAACCTTCGAGAAGAAGAACAGCGACAAGCTGAGGGAGGACCTGCGCTCCCTGCATTACAACGCCATCTACCTGCCCTCCATCGATCTGTTCAGCGCCCTTGGCATCGGCCTCGTCATCTGGTACGGCGGTGGGCGTTTCGTCCAGTCGGAAGTGGAACTCGGCGTGCTGGTGGCGTTTCTCCAGTACCTGCAGAAATTTTTCGACCCGATTCGCGACCTGGCGGAAAAATTCAACATCATTCAGACGGCGATGGCGTCGTCCGAGCGCGTGTTCGAACTGCTCGACACGCCGGAGGATGCGCCGGAGAGCCGACCGCCTAACAAGACGCTTCGCATAGCGGGCGGGGTGGAGTTTGACGGCGTCAGCTTCGCCTACAAGAAAGGCGAGCCGGTGCTGAAGAACGTGTCCTTTCGCCTCGAGGCGGGCGAGAGCCTCGCCGTGGTGGGGGCGACGGGCTCCGGCAAGTCGACGCTGATCAACCTTCTTGGCCGCTACTATGAAGCCGATGCGGGGCGCATTCTCATCGACGGCGTGCCCGCGACGAGCCTGAACCGGCAGGACCTGAGGCGGCAGATGGCCCTGGTGCAGCAGGACATTTTTCTGTTCTCGGGCAGCGTCGGCGATAACATCCGCCTGGGCAATCCCGGCCTCGGCCCGGAGGAGGTGGAAGCGGTGGCGCGCACTGTCCGTTCCTACCCCTACATCCAGCGCCTTCCGTACAAATTCGAGCAGGACGTCAAGGAACGGGGCGTGCTGTTTTCCCAGGGGGAGAGGCAGTTGATCTCCTTCGCGCGCGCGCTCGCCGCCGATCCCAGGATATTGATCCTCGACGAGGCCACCGCCAGCGTCGACAGCGAGACCGAGCGCGAGATCCAGCTCGCCATGCGCGAGCTGGTTGAGGGCAGGACGTCGATCATCATCGCGCACCGACTCTCCACCCTCAAGCACGTGGACAAGGTGTTGGTGCTCAAAAACGGCGAAGTGGCGGAGTTCGGCACGCGCGCCGAACTGTTGTCCAAAAAGGGTATATTCTACAGGTTGATGCAGTTACAGGCGAAAACCGAGCCCGCGGGCTGAAAGGGGAGGGCATGAACGACAAAACGTTTTTTACCTTGCTGCTCGCAAGCGCCGGCGCCGTGTTTCTCTGGTCGATGATCGATCCGCGGGACGCGTTCACCTGGTTTCTCGAGGTGTTTCCCGCGGTCGCCGGGTTTTTCCTGATGTGGGCCACGCGCGAGCGTTTTCCCCTGAGCCGCCTGGTTTATCTCGGTATCTGGATGCACGCACTGATTCTCATGGTGGGCGGCCACTACACCTACGCCGAGGTGCCGCTGTTCAACCACCTGCAGGACGCCCTGGCCCTCGGGCGCAATCATTACGACCGCATAGGCCACTTCGCGCAGGGGTTTTTCCCCGCCCTGGTGGCGCGCGAAATTTTGCTGCGCACCTCGCCGCTCAGGCCCGGCAAATGGCTGTTCTTTATCGTGGTCTCTATTTGCCTCGCGTTCAGCGCTTTTTACGAGTTGATCGAATGGTGGGTGGCTCTCGGCAGCGGCGCGGCCGCCGATGGCTTTCTCGGCACCCAGGGCGACGTCTGGGACACGCAGTGGGATATGTTTCTCGCCCTCGTCGGCGCGGTGACGGCGCAAACCCTGCTCGCGCGCGCGCACGACCGCTCGCTCGCCTGCCTCGCGCGGCGGGCCGCACACTCTAACCGCTCCGGGCTTTAACCGGATGAGCCGGTTAGACTCTGCATCTCTTGGCTAGTCGCGGGGAGGGGGCTTCGGACTAGCGTGGAAACAGAAAAGAACTCGCGGCGGGGGGCTATTTTTTGGGGAAATCGATCTGCAGGCGTTCCACCCGCTCGCCGCCCTGAACATGACGGTCGATGATTTCGTCCATGTCCTCCCG
>QJWD01000261.1 GCA_003235465.1 Nitrospirota bacterium
TCCGGCGTCCGCATCAAAACCCCGAAGGACAGGCTGAAGGCGGCCCGCGCGATCCTGAAAACCGGCGTGGCGAGCGTGCTCATCAAGGGCGGCCATCTGCGCGGACGGCCGGAGGATTTTTATTTCGACGGCGGCCGCCCGCTAGTGCTCGACGGGCCGCGCCTGACCGGGGAAGATGTGCACGGCACCGGCTGTGTGCTCGCCGCCGCCATCGCCGCCCAGCTGGCGCTCGGCGAAGACCCGCCGACGGCGGTGTGCCTGGCGAAAAAGTTCATCGGCGCCGCCATTCGGGGCGCCATTCGATCGGGTGCGGGCGTGGCCTGCGTTGAACCGCTGGCGGGCCTGTACCGCGAGGAGGAGAAGAGCGGCCTGATTAGCCGGCTTTCTGGCGCGATGGAAATTCTGAAGGAAGCGAAAATCGGCCGCCTTGTTCCCGAGGTGCAGTCGAACATCGGCATCGGCCTCGAAGGGGCCACGGGCCACGACGACGTCCTCGCTTTCCCGGGCCGCATCAACCGCCTGGGCGACGACATCGTCACCTTCGCGCCGGCGGCGTTCGGTGGCTCACGGCACGTCGCCAACGTGGTGCTTGCCGCTATGCGGCACGATCCAGCGATGCGGGCGGTGATGAACATCCGCTGCGATAGCGAGCTGATCGCCATCTGTCGGCGCCTGAAATTTTCCATGGCCTCGTTCGACCGGGCGGAAGAGCCGGTGCGGGTGAAGGTGAAGGAGGGGTCGTCGCTGGAATGGGGGACCGATACGGCGATCGGCCGGTTCGGCCGCGTTCCCGATATCGTGTACGACCTGGGCGGGATGGGCAAGGAGGAAATGATCCGGGTGATCGCGCCGGACATCGAGATGCTGGTGGACAAGGTGCTCAAGATCCACCGGCTTTACCGGCCCGCCGGTTGAGAGGTTGAAAAAAACGCGGCCGCCCTTTAAAGCACCGCCTGGTCGACCTTGACGTCAGAACGTTCGCGCAGGTTTTTCAACCAGTCCTGGAGAACGAAATTGGATTTTTGCCGGGCCAGGCGCTCCGCCAGTTTTTTCCTGTCCTCGGCGTCGGGCTCGCCGGGTTTCTGAACGGACTCAACCCGAACGAGGTAATGCCTGCCCAGGGCCGACACCGCCGCGGTTTCGCCTTCCCCGATGCCGAAGACCTTGTCTTTAAGCGCTTCCACGTTGCCGATACCGGGGATGGAGTCCGCGTGGCTGAAGTAGGGCGTGTGCAGAACGTCTTCCTTGATGTCGGCGGCGATATCTTTCAGGTCCTGTTCCTTCTTGAGCCGCTCGGCGAACTGCTTGAATTTGTCATTGGTGAAAGACCGGTCGTTATCCTTCGCGGCGGCTTTTTCCACTTCGGCCCGCACCGCGTCGAGCGCGGGGATGGTGGACGCTTTCTTGCCCGCCACTTTCAGGACGAACGAGGCCCCCGGGGTGGTCACCGGTTCGCCGATTTCGTTTTCGTTCAGGCTGAAGGCGAGGTTGTAAAACTCCGGCGCCCGGCCGACGTCTTCCAGGTCGTGCTTGGCTCGCGAGAAAAACGGGGTGGTCTGCGTTTCGGCGTTGTGTTCCTTCGCCGCGCTTTTGAGATCGCCGCTCACCAGCGCCGCTTGGCGTACGCGGCGCACGATACGCCGGACCTTGAGGCGGGCTTTTTCCTTCTTGAGTTCGCCGACCACCGTCTCGCGCACCTCGTCGAGCGGCTTGATGCGCTCATCGGTGACGCCGTCGAGGCGAACGATATGGTAACCGAAGGGGGTTTTCACCGGTTCGCTAATTTCGCCGACGGCGAGCTTGTTGAGCGCTTCCTCGAATTCGGGGACCATCATGCCGCTGGGAAATTCGCCCAGGCTGCCGCCCTTGGCGGCCGAGGAGGGGTCGTCGGAAACTTCCTTGGCGATGGCGGCGAAATCTCCGCCTTCACGGATTTTCTTAAGCGCGGCCTCGGCTTCGCTCCGGGCGGTTTCCTCCGCCTTCTTTTGCCGCTCTTCCTCGGTGCCGCCTTCTTTGTCGAGCGGCAGCTGAAAGAGGATGTGGCTCGCCTTGTAGGTTTTTTTCACGCGGAAATCCGCCACCTTGGCGTCGTAGTAATCCGCGATATCTTCCTCGCGAAGCTCGATGCCGCTCTCAAAGTCCTTTGGGGCTAGCTTGACGTATTCCACCTGAATTTGCTCGGGGATCTCGAAATCGGCCTTGTGCTTTTCGTAATAACTTTTGACGCCGTCTTCGGCCACCGGTTTGGGATTCTTGAAAAAATCGTTGGCGAAGCGGATATAGGCGAGCTTGACTTTCTCTTCCTCGGCGTTGTAGGCCTCCAGGATTTCGCTTTCTGAAACCTGAGCGTTGCCCTTGATGAGGTTCTGCACCTTCTCGATGATCAGGGCCTCGCGCCGGCTCTCCTCAAAATCGCTCGGGCTCATGCGATTGAACTTGAGATAATTGCGGTAGGCCTCCTCGTTGAAGCGATTGTCCGTTTGAAACGCGGGGAAGGCCTGAATATGATCCACCAGTTCGGCGTCGCTGACCCGGATGTTCTGCTTTTCCGCCTCGTTGAGCAGGAGCCTCCGGTCGATCAGGGAGTCGAGCGCCTGTGTTTTGAGGTCGAGTCTGACGATCATGTCATCGGAAAATTGGTTGCGGAACTGCTGGCGGTAGAAATTGACCAGGTTGTTGAACGTCCGGTCGTACTCCTCGAAAGAAATCTTGGCCCCGTTCACCGTGGCCACGGTGCCTCCGCGTGAACCCGTCGAGCCGCCCATGCCCCAGGAATAAAAAATGGTGCCCACAAAGGCGAGGATGATCAGCCACAGGATGAATTTGATCAGCCAGGAATCGGCGTGTTCGCGGATGGTGTTAAGCATTCAGACGTTCTCCAGCAGGTTAATGAAATCAACTAAAACCGCCATGATATAGAACGCGGAAGGGATTGGCAACCGTTATTCAGACGGTGTTCCGGCCGGTGCACCCCCGGCGGTGAAAGGGGTTCGTAAACCCCCTGAAAAGATGTCGGTTAGGCTTCGGAGTACCGATCCGGGATTTGCCTTGCAATTTGATTGGCTCCTTGATATAAAGGGAAACCTAATGTAAAACAATGGGTTAAGCAGTCTTCATATCAATCGGATCGGCGATACCAAAAGGGGAAGGGCGTGGTCAGTTTATTCTGGGATTGGTTTTCAAATGACCTGGCGATCGATTTAGGGACCGCCAATACCCTGGTCAACGTGAAGGGGCAGGGCATCGTCCTGCGCGAACCTTCGGTGGTGGCGATCAACGCGCAGACCAAGGAGGTGCAGGCCGTGGGCCAGCAGGCGAAGCAGATGCTGGGTCGCGCGCCGGGCAGCATCGTCGCCATTCGGCCGATGAAGGATGGGGTCATCGCCCACTTCGAGGTGACGGAGCAGATGATCCGCCACTTCATTCAAAAAGTACACAACAACCGCAAGACCCTGGTCCGGCCGCGCGTGGTGATCGCGGTGCCATCGGGCATAACGCAGGTGGAGAAGCGCGCGGTGCGCGATTCGGCGGAATCGG
>QJWD01000334.1 GCA_003235465.1 Nitrospirota bacterium
CGTACGCCATCGAGATCGCTCCCTACAATGCGGACCTGCGCGTAACGATGGGTGAAACCCTGGTTTCGGCGGCGGAGGGTAAAATCACGCCGGAGGCGAAGCGGTCGTTCGTGCAGGGGAGTGCCATAGACCCCGGGCATCCGGGCGTGCGCTATTACCTGGCGCTGGCGGATTACCAGGCGGGAAGGACGGAATCGGCCTATCGCGCCTGGCGCGCCTTGGCGAAGGCCACCCCGCCCGCCGCGCCCTGGCAGAAGCGCGCCGAGAGCCGCCTCGCGGAGGCGCAGGTGGCCGTGGCCGACGCCGGCCAGACGAAGGTTCAGTAGGCTACTCGAAGTTTCCGATTCCCACCCTCACTCGCTTCCAGGCAAAGGCGAGGGCGCGCCTGCCGGCGAGGCCACCGGCGCCCTCGAACTGCTCAGGTTCATCAGGCAGGGGATGAGCACCAGGGTGAACACGGTGCTGAGAAACAGCCCGGACAGGATCACCACGCCGATGCCGCGATAGATCTCGCTCCCCGCCCCGGGCACCACCACCAGCGGCATCAATCCGAAAATACTCGTCAGCGAACTCATGAAGATCGGCCGGATGCGCGTCTCGACGCTGTCGAGGATCGCTTCTTCGGGCGCCATTCTGTTCTCGCGCATGTTTTTCAGGCCCTGGTGGATGAGCAGGATCGCGTTATTGACCACCACGCCGACGAGGATGATGAAACCCAGCATGGTGAGCACGTCGAGCGGTTGCAACACAAAGCGGTTGAGGAGCCACAGCCCGAACACGCCGCCGACGGCGGCCATCGGCACGCTCAGCATGATGATGAGCGGGTAGCCCCAGTGCTGAAACAGCACCGTGAGGAGAAGGTAGGTGATGAGCACCGCCAGCAGGAAATTGCCGGACATGGCGGCGCGGGTTTTCTCCAGCTTGTCGGCGTTGCCGGTGAGCAGGATGGAGTAGCCGCCGGTCAGGGTGCCGTCGTCCTCGAGCGGCTTGATGATTTCGCTCCGCACCAGGTCGATGCCTTCTTCGAGCGGCATGGCGTCCGGCGGCACCACCTCGAGGGTGATGGAGCGGGAGCGCTCGTAATGCTGAATCTGTTCCGAACTCACCGTCTCGTTCAGGCGGGCGACGCTCGCGAGCGGCACGGTGGTTCCCTTGCGGGTGAAGACGATCATTTTCCCCAGGTCCTGGGTTTTCCGCACGTCCTCTTCCCGGCTTTTCAGGATCAAATCGATGCCGTCGCGCGGCAGGTAGGGGACGTCCAGCCGGTCCCGGTCCATATACACTTCATCGGCGAACACGCCGTCGATCAGTGCTGAAACGGAGTAGCCGAGTTCGGTGACGTTCACGTCCATTTCCGCCGCCTCCCGCCAGCGCGGCAGAAGCTGAATTTGCGGCTGCCCGAGCTCCAGCCCGGGGATGGGGCGGATCTGCGCATCCGGCATGAGCTTCTTCAATTTGAAAAACGCGTTCTGGGCGATGAGGGAAAGTTTTGCGAGATCCGGCCCCTGGATGTTGATTTCGATGCCGCGTGAACCGCGAAACGCGCCGGTGAGCAGGGACAACTGGCGGATGACGGCGATCATGCCGGGCACGTTGCCGAGCTCTTTCTTCAGCACCGGAATGAGGTCGCGCGCGCGCTTCGGATCCTTGGCCTTGACGACGGTGAACAGGCGGCTTCCACGGCCGATGAAGAGAAAATTGCGCACCGCCGGCCCGTCCAGCTTCTTTTCCTCCTCGCTGCCTGGCATGGCTTCCCAGTACGGCCGGTAGATTTCCTCCATCCTGTTGCCGATGCGGTGCATTTCCTGGATGTTGTAACCCTGCGGCGGAATCATCATGCCGATGATGACGTTCTGATCGCCCTCGGGCAGGTACTCCGTCTTCGGCATCATGAGCCAGGCGGCGGCAACCGGGACGGTGGTGAGAACGATGACGATGGCCCACTGGAGCGCGCGCGAACGGAACAATTTTTTAAGGCCCCATATAATCAGGTCACTGAAGCCGCCGGCCAGGGCGTACAGGCCGAACAGGTTTCTCGCCCACGCGCGAAGACCGGTGGTCCTGGCCCGTGGATGCATCGATTCGTAACCGAGCAGCTTGTTGCTGAGCACGGGGATGACCAGGATGCTGACCGCCATCGACAACGTCACCGCCGCGCTGATGGCGACGGCGATATCGCGAAACAGCTGCCCCGCCTCCTCCTCTATGAACAGGACGGGGATGAACACCACCAGCGTGGTCAGGGTGGTGGCGATGATGGCGCCCCACACCTCGCTGGTTCCGTCTAGCGCCGCCTGGTAGGAACTCTTGCCCATCTGCCGGTGCCGGTAAATGTTTTCGAGGACGATGATCGACGCGTCGACGACCATGCCCACGGCGAAGGCCATGCCCGCCAGCATGATGACGTTGATCGTCCGCCCCATCAGGGTGATGACGAGGAACGAGCCGATGACGCTGATCGGGATGGCGAGGGCGATCACCAGGGTGCTGTAGAGGCTCCTGAGGAAGAGGAGGAGAATCGCCGTTGCGAATACCGCGCCCAGGAGCAGGTTGGTCTGGACCATGTCTATGGACCGGGAGATGTATTCGGTCTTGTCGGCGGTTTGCACGAGGTGCAGGCCCATCGGGTGCAGCAAATGCTCATTCAGGTCGGCCTGCACGCGCTTCAGTTCCTTCATCACGGTGAGGGCGTTCGAGCCCAGCTCGCGGCGCGCGTTGATGGCGATGCCCGGCAGGCCGTTGTGCCTGACATAGGAGCGGAGCTCATCGTAATCGACGCGGACTTCGGCGACATCCCTCAGGTAGACGGTGCGCCCGTCCACCTGCTGGAGGATGGCATTCTGGATGTCCTCGACGGTGCGGAATTCCCCCTCGGTGCGGATGATGTAGCGGCGTTTGCCCTCGTCGAAGTCGCCGCCGCTGATGTTGTGGTTCTGCCGGCGCAGCGCCTCGCGCAACTCGAAAATGCTTAAGCCCCGCTCGGCCAGGGCGTCCGGGTTGAAGGTGACGTGCACTTCCAGGGCGCTGCCGCCGATGACCTCGCTGTCCGAGACGCCGGAGATGCGCTCGAAGCGGGACTGGATCTTGTCCTCGGCGAAATCGTGGTAGCGATACACGTCGATCTTGTCTTCCATTCCCGGCTGCGGCTGCAGAACGAACCAGGCGATGGGCCGGTCGGACACGTTGACAGTCTTGATGGTGGGCTCGTCGACGTCTTCCGGGTAGGAGGAGACCTGCTTGAGCGCATTGGAGGTGCGGACCAGAATTTCCTGAAGGTTGGCGCCGGTTTCAAAGGTCAGGAACACGTCGGCCTGCTGGGTCTGCGACAGGCTCTTCATTTCCACCAGGCCGACGATGGACTTCAGGTGCTTTTCCTGTTCGTCGACGATGTCGCGCTCCACCTCTTCCGGGCTGGCCCCCGGCCATTTTGTGGTGACGGTGAGCTCGGGCTGGTTGACATCGGGAACGAGTTGCACGGGAATCCGAAGGAGCGACAGGAGACCGAAAAGCAGCACCAGAACCACGCCCACCGCGACGGTGACGCCGTACTTAAGTGAACCTTCAATCCATTGCATGGTGCCTGCCTAGTGGCTCGGGGGTTGTTGGATTTCTACTGTAGCACCGGGGCGGAGCCGTTCGTTGCCGTGCACCACCACCCAATCGTTTTCCTTGAGCTCGCCGTCGGTGGGCGAGATGGCGATCAGGCTGTCGAGGGAGACGCCCGGTTCGACGGTGATCTTGTTTGCGGAATGCGATTTGTCCTCGTTCTCGCTGATCTTCCAGATGATGGTGGCGAAGGGGGAGCGGACGAGGGCGTCCTTGGGCGCGTAGAGCAGGCTCGCCCCTTTCGCGGGGCTCTTGAATTCGACCCTGGCCAGCATGCCGACGGCGATTTCGAATTTGGGGTTGTCGATCTGCACGCGGACGGGAAAGGTGCGCGAAGCGGGGTCGCCCGAATGAATTTTTTCGATGACCTTGCCTTCGTACACGCGCGCGGGTTTGCCCGGGGTTTGCGATTCCAGCGTCACCCGGGCCTTCATTCCCGTCTGCACCAGGCCGAACTGGGCCTGCGGCAAGTGCGCCTCCGCCTTCACCGGGTTGGAGGCGATGAGGGTGAACAGGGGATCGCCCTTCTCCAGCCATTGCCCGACTTCGGTCTGCTTTTTCACCAGGAAACCGGCGAACGGGGCGCGGGTGGTTCCGCGCCGGATCTGGTCGCTGATGATCTCGATCCGGGCGCTGGCGGCGTTCAGGTTGGCTTCCTCCTGTTCGATCTGCTCGATGCGCGGGCCGGCGACGAGTTCGTCGAGCTGGGCCTGCTTTTCATTGAACAGTTCGCGCGCCCTTTCCGCCTGGGCGCGGGCGTTGTCGTAATCGTTGACGCTCAGCACGCCCTCGTCGTGCAGGGTTTTCGTGCGCTTGAGTTCGCTGTCGGCGAGCGCCAGGCTGACCTCGGCCTGCTTGAGCGCGGCGCGCGCCGCCCCCACCACTTCCGGCCGGGTGCCGGTTTTGAGTTCCTTGAGGCGCTGGGCCACGCGGCCCTTTTCTGCTTCGGCCAGATCCAGCTCGAGCTTGAGGGGGTGCGTGTCCATGGCGGCGATGGCTTTCCCCTCCTGGATGAATTCTCCCTCGTTGTAAAAATATTTTTCGATGCGCCCGTCGATCTCGGCGGCGAGGGTGGTGACGGCCCAGGGCAGGATGGTGGCGGGCAGTTCGATTTTTTCCTGCTGGGCGAGCTTCTTGACCTGAACCACCGCGACCGGCACGGGCTTGTCTTTTTCTTTCTCCTTGGACTTGTCGGCGGCGACCGGGTTTTCGCATGCAAAGAGCAGCGGGAGAAGGAACAACAGGCAAAAGCCCGATAGCCCCAGGCGGCGCTCCTGTGTGCGGTGGTCTAACCGGGCGATGCGCTTGAGTGGTGGCGGTTCCGGTAAAACTTGACGATCCATTTGCGGTGTGGGCATTCGGCGAATTTGTGGTTTTGGCTGTAATCGGATTCTAACATTATTTTTGCCCCGCCGATGTTAAATTCGTCAACTAAAACTAGCTGATTTTATGGCGTTTAGCTCTTTGGAGGGGGGTGGGGTGGGCGTCCCGGGGCGGGCCGGTTTGATGTTATTGGAGGGATTTTTGTTCAAATTACAGGGTGATGGGCGGCGGTGGATGGGAGCGGTTTAGAGCGGCCGGGAAAGTAAAAAAAGGGGCGGGGCAGGGGGCAAAATTTTTCGGCCCGCGTGCGAGGGGGTTACACGACGCCGTAGGCGAGCATGGCGTCGGCCACCTTGACGAAGCCCGCGATGTTCGCGCCCCTCACGTAGTCCACGTAGCCGTTGCTCTTGCCGTGGAGAACGCACTTTTCGTGAATCCTGCCCATGATGACTTTCAGCCGGCTTTCCAGTTCCTCGTGGGACCAGGCCATGCGGATGCTGTTCTGCGTCATCTCCAGGCCGGACACGGCGACGCCGCCGGCGTTCGAGGCCTTGCCCGGCCCGAACAGGATCTTGGCGTTTTGCAGCACTTCGAGCGCGTCGGCGGTGGTGGGCATGTTGGCGCCCTCGGCGACGCCCACGCAGCCGTTCTGAATGAGTTCCTTGGCATCGATGACGTTGATCTCGTTCTGCGTCGCGCAGGGAAAGGCTAGCTGGCAGGGAACGTTCCACGGCTTTTCGCCGCGATGAAAGTCGACATGGTATTTCTTGGCGTACTGCGAAATGCGGCCGCGCTTGATGTTCTTGAGTTCCATCAGGTAATTGAGTTTTTCCTCGTCGATGCCGCCGGGGTCGTGCACGAAGCCCGACGAATCGGACATGGTGAGGACCTTCGCCCCGAGCTGGATGAGTTTGAGCGCGGTGAACTGGGCCACGTTGCCGGAACCGGAAACGGTGCAGACCTTGCCGCGCAGGCTTTCGCCGCGGTGCTTGAGCATCTCATCCATGAAGTAGGCGCAGCCGAAGCCGGTGGCTTCCTTGCGGATCTCGCTGCCGCCGAAGGCCAGGCCCTTGCCGGTCATGGCGCCGGTGAACTCGTTTTTAAGGCGCTTGTACTGGCCGTAGAGGTAGCTGATCTCCCTCGCGCCGACGCCGATGTCGCCGGCGGGCACGTCGACGTTTTCGCCGATGTGCTTGGCGAGTTCGGTCATGAACGACTGGCAGAAGCGCATGACCTCGTCATCGGATTTGTTCTTGGGGTTGAAGTCCGAACCGCCTTTCGCCGCGCCCATGGGCAGCGAAGTCAGGCTGTTCTTGAAGATCTGCTCGAAGCCGAGGAACTTGAGGATGCTCAGGTTGACGGTGGGATGAAAGCGCAGCCCGCCCTTGTAGGGGCCGATGCAATTGTTGAACTGGACGCGGTAACCCCGGTTGGTGCGCACCTGGCCCTTGTCGTCTTTCCAGCAGACGCGGAATATGATGATGCGGTCCGGCTCGGTCAGCCGTTCGAGGATTCGTTCGCGCAGGTAGCGCGGGTTCTGGTTGGCGAAGGGGATAAGGTGGATCATCACCTCCTTGACGGCTTGGTGGAATTCCGTTTCGCCGGGGTTGCGCCGCCTGAGCCCTTTCATGAACTCTTCCAGCGTGATCTCCGCTTTAACCGATTTTACCACCGCATCGCTCCTTGGCTGGGGGGAAGGCCGGGAACTCGCGGCCATCGAGGTGTCTTTTCATTTTATTACTTATTGCGAGGCGAAGCGAGGGGGGAATTGAAACGCGGCGGGTTCAGTCGAGATTGATGATGAAGCGGGGCGACTTTCTTTCGGGTGGCGGCATGGGGGCGCTTTCGGGCGAAGCCTGGGGCAGGTTTTCCGGTTCGCGCAGGCCGAGTGAGGTGGGCTTTAGCGCCGGCTCGCTGAATGCGCCGACGTTCTCGGCGGGCGGGCGGGGCAGCGCCGCGTGGCGGCCCAGAGCCACTCGCAAGGAGCCCGCTTGATGGGGAAGAGCGGCGGCGCCGCTTTTCGCATCCACGTATTCGAAGCGGATGCCGGGGGGCGGCGTGAAATTCTCCTCGGGCATCCCGGCGTGCGCTTCCTTCATGAAGGATGCCCATATGGGCGCGGCGGCGTGCGCTCCCGTCATGCCCTTGCCTCCGGGCCCGAGGAGCGAGGCGTTTCGGTCGTAACCCACCCAGACGGAGGCTGAGTAGCGGCTTGAGAAACCGGTGAACCAGGCGTCGCGGAAATCGTTGGTGGTGCCGGTTTTGCCGCCGGCGGGGTGAGTGAAGCCCAGGCGCCGCACCACCCGGCCCGAGCCGTTTTCGATGACGCCCTGCATCATGTCGAGGAGAGGGTAGATGGCCTCCCGCTTGAAGCGGCGCGCGTTGTCGATGCGGCGGCGGTACAGGACGCGGCCCGCTGGGTCCTCGATGCGGGTGATGAAGTGGGGCTCGCGGTACACGCCGAGGTTGGCGACCACGCTGTAGGCGCTCGCCAGGTCGAGCGGAGACAGGCCGCTTGTGCCAAGCGCGAGCGAGTAATGCGGAGAAAGCGGAGCGGTGATGCCGAAGCGCCGGGCGGTGGCGATCACCTTCGCCGGGGTCAGCCGGTGCATCAGCTTGACCGAGACAACGTTCAGCGAAAGCGCGAGGGCGCGCTTCAGCACCACGGGGCCCTGAAAGCGGCTGTCGAAATTCTCCGGCATCCAGGTGGGCACGCCGGGGATCTCAAGCGCCACGGGCTCGTCCACCACCACGGTGCCGGGGTGGTAGCCGAGGTTTTCGAGCGCGCTCATGTAGACGATGGGCTTGAACGACGAGCCGGGCATCCGGTTGCGGGAGAGCGCGCGGTTGAACTGGCTGGCGGTGGGGTCGAGGCCGCCCAGCAGCACCCGTACCGCGCCGGTGGCGTTCTCGACCATCGCCACCGCCGCTTCCAAGGGGCCGGTGCCCTCCCGCCCCGGCATGTGGTTTTCCAGGAACCGGGTGTGCTTGAGCGCCGCCTGGTGGGCGGCCTGTTGCAGGCGGGCGTCGAGGGTGGTGAACACGCGCAGGCCGCCGAATTCAAGGATCTCGCGGCCGAACCGCTTCTCCAGGTCGGCAAGAATAAACGCGGCGAAATAGCGGTTCGGGTCGGCGCTGGGTTTTTCCTCGCGCACAAGGATATTTTCCCGCCGCGCCCGGTCGCGCATTTTCGCGGTGATGAAGCCTTCCTCCGCCATGCGGTCGAGGATGAAGCGGCCGCGCAAGAGCGCCCGCTTGCGGTCGGCGATGGGGTTCAGCCGGTTGGGAGACCTGGGCACCCCCGCCAGCACCGCCGCTTCCATTAGGGAGAGCTTGTCCGCGCTCTTGCCGAAGTAGGCGAGAGCCGCCGCCTCGATGCCGAAATGGCCGCCGCCGAAGTATACCTGGTTGCAATAGGCTTCGAGGATCTCGTCTTTGCTGAAGGTGGCTTCGATCTGCAGGGCGAGGAGCAGTTCCTTGACCTTGCGCGTCCATTTTTTTTCGAACGACAGGAACAGGTTCTTCGCCAGCTGCTGTGTGAGCGTGCTCGCGCCCTGCACAATGCGGCGGTGACGCAGGTTGACCCAGGCCGCCCTGAAAAGCGCGACGGGGTCGACGCCGCGATGCTGGTGAAAGCGCGCGTCCTCAGCGGCGAGCACCGCGTATTGGAAGTACGGCGAGATGGCGGAAAGCGGCACGTAGGTTCTCTCGCCGAAGGTGGCGAGCTGCACGCCGTCGCCGGAATAGATTTCGGTGGGCGGCTGCCAGGCGGCGTGGGCCAGGCTGTCGGGCAGCCGGGGGATTTCCTGCCGCAGGGATAAATAAGCCGCGATAAGGCCGCCGAGGGCGAGCGCCACAGCGCAGCAGGCCAGGGTCACGAGCGGGCGCAAGCTTCACCTCGCGGCATGAGCGGTGGAGCGGTCCTGTAATCGTACGGAGCAGGAGGTGGTCTCCGTCCGTCAGGAAGGAAACGTTGGGGGGGGACCCGGCGCTGGCATCGCCGGCGATGCCCTCCTGTGAACCGCCCCACCGCCTTGTGCATGTCAGGAACCCGGGGTTGCCGCCCGCGCGTTTTCGGCGCGGGCCTCCACCGGTTCGCCCGCCTTCGCCGCGTGCAGGTAAAAGGGAAACCAGCGCTCGCCGCCGGCGGCGGACCAGATGCCTCTCAGGTCGCCGTTCTCGAGAACCCGCCCCTCGAAGGTGCCGGTGATTTCGGCGCCGCGTTTTTCATGAAAGAGAAACGCCTGGCCGTCTTTCAGGCTGCCCTCCAGGGTGCGAGGCTCGCCAAGCGTGTTCAGCGCCTCGCCGCTTAGCGCCTCGCCTGTGAGGTTGAGGGTGAGGCTCAGCGGGTGCTTACCGCCCACCGTGCCTTCGAGCCGCCAGGTTGCCGTTTGCGCGGGCGGGGCCTCGGTCTCGCAGGCCCACAGCCCGGTGGCCATGGAGATCAATGGCAGGATGAAGATGAGAAGGAGCTTGCTTCCAGAGTCCATCGTCTTTCTCCGGTTGGCGCCGGGGCTTCCAGGCGCCGTCATTTCTGGTATTGAAACAGCCACTCTTCCATGGCGGGCGCGCTGTGGCTTTCCGCCACCTGGGTGTCTTCGCCCGCTTCGGGCAAGGCGGCGGCCTTCTCCGGTTTCGCGGGCTTTGCCGCAACCGGGGTGGCCGGACCGGTTTCGGGTACGCCCGCCTTAAGCACCTTCACCTCGGGCGCGGTTTCCTCCACTTCCGCCGCGTCGGACGTTTCGGTGTCGGGCGCGATCTCCGGTTTCGCGGCGGGGGCCTCGGGGGCCTGGGCGGTGAACTCCACCGCCGCCGAATCCGCCGGAGCCGCCCAGATGTCGGCGGTGTTCAGGGCGACAGCGTGGCGCACCCGGAACTCCCGCGCCCTGTTCGGGCAGGAATCAAAAGCCTGGGCGGGCTCGCTGGGAGAGAGAGGAGAGAGATCCCGCTTCCCACACCAGGCCTGTTTGGTTGATACCGGTTGCGCATCCGCCGCCTCGGGGAGCCGGGCGGTTTCGCTTGCCGGGTTCGTGCTGGCGAGCTCGAGGTTTTTCCGCGCCTCGGCGTATTCGGGGTCGATCCTGAGCGCCTCCTCGAATTCCGCCAGCGCCGGCGCGGCCTGGTTCCTCGCCAGGAGCACGCGGCCGAGCAGATTGTGGGCGCGGGCGTACTCGGCGTTCTGGTCGATAATCTTCTGGTAATCGTCGATGGCGGCCTGGTAGCGCTCGGCGTCGGTGTAGATGTCGCCGAACAGGAACGGCCCGATCACGTAGGCGGGGGGCACCGCCAGCGCCTCGCGGAAGGCGTTCTCCGCCTCGTCCAGCCGGCCGGCTTCCAGGTAACGCAGGCCAAGGTCGTTTCGCGCGCGGGCGTTTTCCGGCTCGCTTGCGATGAGCGCCTTGAGGGGGTTGATGTCCTCGACGGGTTCCGCCAGCGCGGCGAACGGCAGCGCGTGAGTGGCGAGAAAAAGGGCCAGGGCAAAATTTTGTGCTTTCATGATCCCTCCTTTGTGGTGAGTGAGCGTCGATCCGCCCGGGTAGTTCGATAAGTCGAAAGCGGGGCAAGACCAAGCCATCAGGCGAGGAGGCGGCGGTTTTTAGCGCCGGCGGGCGCTCGGGCCCAGGCGTTCGAGAAGCGGGGTGGGGGAACAGGGGGGAACAAAAAAGCCCCCGCGGCAGGCGCCGCGGGGGCCGGGACGAACCCCAGGGGTTCGCTCAAACTACGCTTCGAGGAGGGCGCGCATCTTATGATCCGACCACCCAAACCGCTCCTTGCCGACGTTGAAGGCGATGGCCAGTTTTTCCGAGGCCAGGCCCGTGTCGTCGGGGTGCATCAGGTAATCGCCATAGAGCTTGTGGATTGCCGCGACCATTTCCTCCTCTTCGAGGTCGGAAAACTCGGTGCGGGTTTTCTCCATCCACCGGTCCATGCGCGGTGAGGGGGCCTCGTCGGCGACGGGGCCTTTCACCTGAAACTTGAACCTGCGCTCTCCCTCGGGGCCGGTGGGCGCCTTCTCGTACAACTTGTAGTTGGCGGGAAACGCCCAGCCGAGCTCCCTTTCCAGCACGCCTAGGAGCTTGCGGTTGACCTCGTCGCACAATTTCCACGCTGCGTCGTAGGCCTTGCATTTGACGCGGCTTTCGCGCCCGCCGTCGGGGTAGAAATAGGCGGTGCCGAAATTGAACGTGGGCCGGGGCGCCTTGAGCGCCTCGACGAGAAACTTCCAGCCCTTGGTGCGCTCGTCGCGAAAACCCATGGCTCGGCAATCGAGCGACGAGCGCCTGCCCGCATCCGTCTCGAGGACGAGGGAGCAGTCGCTCTCGTAGCGGAAGGTCAGCCGGGAGACTTTTTGGTCCATCTCCCTGGCCGAAAGGCCAGCCGCCGCGATCGGGTTCACCGTCCACTCGCTCACCAGTTGCCTAAGCTTGCGCTCGATGCGCGGGTTGCCGGAAATGAGGCGGGCAACTTCGCTCGCCAGGGCCT
>QJWD01000406.1 GCA_003235465.1 Nitrospirota bacterium
GGCTTTTACCGCGAGCGGCTCAGGCGGGCGGCGGACGAGGGCGAGGGCTTCGGCCACGCGCCAAACAAGAAGAACCAGAAAATCCTCCTCGAATTCGTCAGCGCCAACCCCACCGGCCCGCTGCACGTCGGCCACGGGCGTGGCGCCGCCGTGGGCGATTGCCTGGGCCGGCTCTTGAGAGCGGCGGGCTACGACGTCAGCACCGAATACTACATCAACGACGTCGGCAACCAGATGAACATCCTCGGCCGCTCCACCTGGCTGCGCTACCGGGAGCTTCTCGGAAAAGCCGAAGGCGCGTTTCCGGAGAACCATTACCAGGGCGATTACGTCATGGACATCGCCCGCGCCATCGAGGGTGAGCACGGCGACAAGTTCCTCGGCCAGTCCGACGACGAGGCGCTGCCGTTTTTCCGCAAGACGGCGGCGGACTGGGTGCTCGACGGCATCAAGAAGGACCTGGCCGATTTCCGGGTGAATTTCGACAACTGGTTCAGCGAGCAGACGCTCTACGACGACGGTTCGGTGAACCGCGCCCTCGACTGGCTGAGGGAGCGCGGTTTCGTGTACGACCAGGACGGCGCGGTGTGGCTCAAATCCTCCGCCTTTCAGGATGACAAGGACCGCGTGGTGGTCAAACAGTCCGGCGAGCAGACCTATTTTTGCTCCGACATCGCCTACCACCAGAACAAGATCAACCGCGGCTTCACCCGCCTCATCGACCTGTTCGGCGCCGACCACCACGGCTACGTGCCGCGCATGAAGGCGGTGATGGAGGCGCTCGGTTACGATAAGGACGTGTTCCACGCCATTCTCGTCCAGTTCGTGACGCTGAAGCGCGGCGGCGAGAAGGTGCAGATGTCCACCCGTTCCGGCCAGTTCATCACCCTGAGTGAAGTGGTGGCGGAAGTCGGCGTGGATGTGGCGCGCTACTTTTTCCTCATGCGCAGCTCCGACACCCATCTCGATTTCGACCTCGAGCTGGCCAAGGGGGAAACGCCGGAAAACCCGGTCTATTACATCCAGTACGCGCACGCGCGCATCTGCAACATCTTCATCACCGCGCACCAGCAGGGCGTGGCCTGGCCCCAGGAGGCGGACCTCGCGGCGCTGGTGGAGGACGAGGAGTTCACCCTCATCCGGAAAATCCTGGAGTTCCCCGAGGTGGTGGAGAAGAGCGCGGAGGCTCTCGAGGTGCACCGCATCTCGCACTACCTGCACGAGCTGGTGGCGTTGTTCCACGGCTATTACAAGCGGCACCGGGTGGTGACGGAGGACAGGCCGCTCACCCTCGCCAGGCTGTTTCTGCTCGATGCCCTGCGCATCACCATCAGGAATGGGCTTACGATCATGGGCATCAGCGCGCCGGAAAAAATGTGAGGCCAAACAAGAGATGAGCGAGACGGGAAAAACATTGACGGCGCTTCTGGTCCTGGCGCTTGCCGGCGTGGGCGCCTACTCGAGCGGCAAGTGGGTGCTGGATACCGTGCGCGCCATCGGTGAGCGGCCGGAGCCGGTGGCGAAAAAACGCGCCCCCGTCAAGCCCGAGAACCTGGTTACCGAAAGCGGCCTCACCACCTGGGAAGAAGATGCCGCACCCCGGGAGCGGTTCACGTTCTTTGAAACCCTGGGCGACTCGTCGATGACCAAGATCGCCGGGCTGGAAGGCCGGATTCTTTCCAAGGAAGAGGTGGCGTCGCCTGGGCCCACACGCAAACAGGCGGCTAGGGCCGCGCCGGTTCACTCGCCCCTGGCGGTGGCCGAGGAGCGCCCGCACGCAGAAGCGGAACCGCCGAAGCGGCCCGAGGTGAAGACGGCTCCAGGGCCGGAGGAAGAGTTTGCCCTTGCGTTGCCCGCAAGGCGCTCGCCCCGCGAAGACGCGGACGATGCGGGCCCCCTTTACGCGGTGCAGGTGAGTTCGTTTCGCGATTCGGATCGCGCCCGCCATCTCGAGGAAAAATTGAAGGAGATGGGTTACGAGGCGTTTCAACTCGCGGCGGGCAGCGCCAGCGAGGTCCACCACCGCGTTTACCTGGGCAAGTACGCAGACAGACAAAGCGCAGACATGGCCGCGCGCAAGGTGCGCATGCAGGAGGCGCTCGGCGGCATGGTCATCACGCTCGGCCGCTAGCTATTCCCTGAATTCCTGCAACACCTCCACCGGGTCATCCACCCGGGGTCCCCCGTAAAAATTCTCGAAGCTGTCGTACCAGGTCTGAAACCGGTAGCCCTCCAGGTCGTCGTGGTAGAGCTTGCGCCGGACGTCCTCGCTTTTGAACTCGAAGTCGAGCCTGCTCTTGCCATCCGGCTCGATGACGATTTTCCCCTTGAGCGTGGGAATGAACGGATGCCAGGCCACCACCTCGTAGGTTCCGGGAGGAATCCCGTCGATGAAAAAGCGGCCCTCCTCGTCGGTGACGGCGTAATAGGGGTTGTCCACCATGAAGGCGCGGGTCTGCAGGAAGGGGTGCAGGTTGCATTTGATCAAAAACTCGTCGGCATCGTGGCGGACGAACGCCGAGCGCACCTGGCTCGACTTCGGCTCCACCGGCCGGTTGCTGCGCTGCTTGACGTAGGAGCCGGCGAATTCGTAGGTGGCGACCTCGTGGGGAATCGGGTCCGTGTTTTCGATCAGGATGTCCTCGCTGTTCCTCATCGCGATGACGTACTTGTCGGAATGGCAGCGGGCGATGTTGAACTTCTGTATGTCGCTTGCTATCGGCCGGCCACGGGTGACGCTCTGAATGGCGATCACCGTGTCCTTGAGGCCGCCGCTGTTTGAAACGGTGAAATCGTACAGCAGGCGGTGGCCATGGCCGTCGGACATGCGCGAGCAGAACTGGATGTTGGGCGCGTGAATAAGGTGAAACGAACGCACCCTCGGCACCGGCCCGGACATGGTGACGCGGCCGGTGAGGCTGCCGCCGTCGTCGACGGAGATCACGTGATAGTCCGGCGGGATCTGGTCGAACAATTTCTTCGCCAGCTTGTTGTTCCTGCGGTAGAGGCGGTCGACCATCTCGCGCGCCCGGTCGTTCTTTTCAAGCAGTGTGTAGACCAGCCCGAGGTCGTAAATGGTCTTCACCATGCGCGAATCCTTCTCGAGCGCGTTCTCCATTTCGGCGGCGGCTTCCTCGTAAAGCCCGAGGCGGGCGAAGGAGATGCCACGGTTGTAGCGCAGTTCCGCGTGGTCGTAACCTAAATGGAGCGCCTCCTCGAAAGCGAGCAGGGCGTCCTTGTGCCGGTCCAGTTGGCTTAAGGCGACGCCGCGGTTGGCCTCGGCCAGGGCGAATTTGGGGTCGAGCTGGGTGGCCTTCTCGAACGAGGCGAGCGCCGCCTCCCAGCGGCCAGCGCGGCTTTCCATGAGGCCCCGGTTGTAGAAGTCGGCGGGGCTCTCCGCCGCCTCCAGGCCGCCGGCAAAGGCGAGGCTTGCGGCCAACAGGAGGGCGGCGGTAAATATCGTGTTCATGGCCAAAGGCCATCGTGGTTTCCGGAAATGGGGGATATTGCGCATGATCTCAA
>QJWD01000187.1 GCA_003235465.1 Nitrospirota bacterium
AGCATAGATAACCGGCGGAGGATCATAAATTGCCTTAAGCAGCTCGGGGTATTCGGGATGGTTCAGGGTGATGAGCCGGGCCTGGTATTTTTCCACCAGGCGAAGCTCTCTCGGCTGCCGGGTTCACCTCGAAAGCGGCGATCTCGCGGGCGATTTTCTCGCCGATGCCCTCCACCGACATCAGTTCCCTGGCGCTCCTCGCGAACACCTGTTCGGGTGAGCCGAAGGCGCGAACCAGGCGATGAAACAGGGTTCTTCCCAGCCCCACCACCATGTTGAGCGCAAGCCAGTGCTTTTGCGATTCAATGCGTTTTGGCCGCCGAGAGAGGCAGGAACCTGGCGGGGCCGGCCGGCAATCAGCCGGGGCAATGCGCCCGCCGGTCGAGCTCCATGATGGCGCGGTTCAGGTTGTAGGCGGTCTCGTAATAGCCGCGAAGCACCCGGGTGTAGATGATGAGCGCCTCGAACAAGTCCTCGGATTTGCCGATACCGAAATCGTAATTGGCGATCTCGGTCACGAGCAGGGTGCGGGTGATCTTTCGGCTGTTTTTTGCCAGTTCCATCTGCTGCCGCGCTTCATCCACATTAAGATACGCTTCCATGAGGAGAAGCCGCTTGCCGGCGGCGAGAGGCCCCTGGCAGGCGCGGCGGTCGGCCGGCTGGCCGGGGATGTTCAGGCTCGCCAGATAGGCTTCCAGGCTGCTGTAGGGGAAGTCCCGCGCCTCGATGCCCGCTTCCCTCAAAGGCGTATCCGCATTCACCTGCCAGCCCAAAAGGTGGCCGAGGGACAGTTTGGCGAAATGGATTTCCTTTTTGAGCACCAGGACGTCGTTCACCGCGCCGGAGAGCCCGAGCTTGAGTTTGGTGATGTTCGACTGGGAAATGTCCTCGTCGCCCCGGTCGAACTTCTCCTCGGCCTTGTCGGCGGCCTTGGTGAAATGGCCCTTCACCTCCTCGGCGATGCCAAGCTGGTCGCTCTTGTACTGGATCTGCTGGTACAGGTCGCGGGCCCGAAACGCCGCTTCCTCCGGCGAAAGATCAAGGGCGGGGGCATGCGCCGCCGCCTGCTTCGCGCTTTCCTCGAGCGAAGGAAAGGTTTTGACCGAGCCACCGGCAAAGGCGGCGGAGGGGCAGAGGCACAGGGCAAGGACGAGAATAAAAACACTCTCCTGAAAGCGGGTCGGCTTGCGCTTGGCCATCGTCTACCGTTGGGAAATTAGGAAAAAATCAACAACCGCGGGGGATAGGCGGCAACGGAAAGCAATAAAAAAGGGGTACTGAACCCTTCAGGAAAAGGAAACCTTGATGGCAACCAAGAAGTCGCTTTTACGAAGAAATGGTCCGTTTCCGGACCGCGGTTCAGCACCCCTAAGGGATGAAGTAAATTTAGCACAGGGAACGCTCCGGTGTCAATCCAATTTCTCCCTCAAAAAACCCTCAAAAACCCCGGCGCAGACTCTCTAATACTTTTATTTACAAAGGATTATGCGACAAACGCGAGCCCCTTCCAAAAACCCACAGAGGCCGTTTCAGGGCCTTCTCCGGCCATTTTCAGGTCGCCTGGCGGCGTTCAGGCAAAAAATCTGAACAAATATCATAAATTATTGATTTTAAAAGACTAATATTCATAACGCGACCTGAAACGGCACCGGAATGAAAGTCAGCACGAAAATCGCGATCGAGGCGATGCCGAGCCGCCTGTGCCCGGGCGAAAGTTCCGCATAGGGGTCCCAGATCGGCGCCGGCCGCAAGCCCCCGACCAGGGTGATCATCAGCGCCCAGAACCACCAGCCGTGCCAGAAATAGCCGAGAGGAAAAAGCAGCAGGAACATGCCGCGCGCGATCAGGGAATACTTTTCCGGAAACAGCGCGTACAGGATGTGCCCGCCATCAAGCTGGCCGATGGGAAGCAGGTTGAGCGCGGTGACGAACATGCCGATCCAGCCGGCGAACGCCACCGGATGCAAATGCACGTTCACCCCCTCGGCGGACGGGCTGACTCCGAGCACCATCTCGGCCATCAGTTCGAGGATCAGCGAACCGCCGAAGGTGAGCCCCGTCACCGCCTCCCCCGGAGTCACCTCCGAGAAGCCGAGGCCCACCCACAACACGGGAATAGCGACGACGAAGCCGGTGATCGGCCCGGCGGAGCCGATCTCCATGAGCACGCGCCGGTCGGGAATCTGCTGTTCGATGCGGATGAACGCGCCGAAGGTGCCGGCGATGAACACCGGCGGCGCGGGGATGAAATACGGCAGCGTGGCGCGCACCCTGTTCCTGCGGCTGGCGAAGTAGTGCCCGAACTCGTGCGAACCGAGAATGAGAAGCAGGCTGATCGAAAACATCCAGCCGCCGGCCAGGTAGGTGGTGAACACCGTTCCTAAGAGCAGGGCGGTGAAAATCGCCCATTCCCGCCTTCCTGGCACCGCCGGGGGCAACCGCCCTCCCCCGCTTCAGGACGCCGCCGGCGGCTTGGGAAAAAGCGGCCGGTGGGTGAACGGCCGCGCCTGGTCGCCGGAATAATCCGCGACGATGTGGCCCCGGCCGTTCAAAGTGTATTTGTAGATCACCAGGCCTTCCAGGCCCACCGGGCCGCGGGCGTGGGTCTTGTTGGTGCTGATGCCGATCTCGGCGCCCAGGCCGTAGCGGAAGCCGTCGGCGAAGCGCGTCGAGGCGTTCCACAGCACCGACGCCGAATCGACCTCGCTCTGGAAACGCGCCGCGTTCGCCTCGCTTGCGGTCAGGATGGTGTCGGTGTGGCCGGAACCGTGGGCGTTGATGAATTCGATGGCCTCATCGAGGCTTTCCACCACCCTGATCGACAGCTTGAGGTCGGTGTATTCGGTGTCCCAATCGGCGTCGCTGGCGCGCGCCATGTCCGGAACCAGGCTGCACGTCTTCAGGCAGCCGACGAGTTCCACTCCCTTTCCGCGAAACGCCGGCGCCAGCCTGGCCAGCGCCTGCGAGGCGATATCCTGGTGGATGAGCAGCGTCTCCATGGCGTTACAGGCGGCGGGGTACTGCAATTTGGAATCCAGCGCCACCTTCGAAGCCAGCTCGAGGTCCGCGCCGGCGTCGATGTAGCCGTGGCAGATGCCCTCGGAATGGCCGAGCACGGTAATGCGCGTGTTGTCCTGAATGTATTTCACGAAGGCGTTGCTGCCGCGCGGCACCACCAGGTTGATGTATTTCTCCTGCTTGAGCATCTCGGCGACTTCGGAGCGGGTTTCGATCATCTGCACCGCCGCCCGTGGCACGCCCTCGACCGAGGCAAGCGCCCCGGTGATGAGGTCCACCAACACCTTGTTGCTGTGCCTGGCTTCGCTGCCGCCCTTCAAAATGACGGCATTGCCGGATTTGAGGGACAAGGAGGCGATCTGCGGCACCGCATCGGGGCGCGATTCGAAAATCGCCCCGATAACGCCGAGCGGGCAGCTCACCTGGGTGAGAACCAGCCCTTCATCGAGCTCGGTTTGCTTCATCATGCGGCCCACCGGGTCGGGCAGGCGGCCGACGCT
>QJWD01000005.1 GCA_003235465.1 Nitrospirota bacterium
AACAACCCCGCGCCGGAACGGCAGGAGCCGGGCCCCGCACAGCCAGACCGCTCGCGGCCGGGAAGGGACGACCTCTTGAAGCGCATGAAACGGGTGGACCCCAAGCAGTCGGAAAAATACAAACAGCGGACGGGCCAATGATCTCCAGCGACGCGCCCCCGCCGGGGGATTTTTTCGACCTGCTCAAGCGCTCAGGGTACCGATTCGCAAGCCCCCTGCCCTTGGCCCAGGCCGATCACCGCCCGAAGATGCCCGAGGCCACCACCGTGCTCGCGTTTCACTTTCGCGGGGGGGTGATCGTCGCCGGCGACCGGCGCGCGACCGCGGGCAACAGCATCATGTACGACCGCTGCGACAAGGTGATCCCCATCGATCGCTATTCGCTGATGGCCATCGCCGGGGTGCCCGCCACCGCTTTCGAGATGGCGCGGATTCTGTCGCACAACTTCGAATATTACCGCCGCAGTCAGATGCAGAGAATGAGCACCGAGGGCAAGATCCGCGCCCTATCCAAGCTGCTCAAGGAGAATGTCGGCATGGCTCTCCAGGGCGTGGGCGCGGTCAGCCCGATCTTCGCCACCTTCGACCTAGCCACCGGCAAACCGTCTATTTCCTTTTACGACCTGCTGGGGGCCGAGTTCAAAGTGCTCACGCACACGGCGACGGGCTCGGGCTCGCCGATGATACGCGGCATTCTGGAGCATGAAAACCTGTGGGGGGCGAAAGCCCTCGAACAGCGTAGCGAGGATGAGGCGGCGACGCTGGCGCTTCGTCTGCTGGCCACTGCGGCGCAATTCGATTCGGCCACCGGCGGCGCAAGGCCGGAGGACAATCTATTTCCCGTGCTCGCGGTGATCACCGAAAACGGCTACCGTTTCCTCGGCGACGATGAAATCGCCGCCCTCTACAAAACCTCCATCACCCGAGGCTGATCCCGATGTTTGAAGAACCGTTTCGCTGGATGGAGGCCATTTCCACCCGGCACAGTTACGTCCGCGAAAAACTCAAGAAGGGCCAACCGGTCCTCGGCGTTCCCTACAACGAGGGCGCGCTCCTAATGGGTTTTGCGCCGCAGGCGGGAAAGGTGTTCGAGGTGTACGACCGCATCGCCATGGGCGCCCTCGGGCACCCGGCCGATGTCGAACGCCTGCGCATGTCGCTCCTCGACATGGCCCACCTCGAGGGCTTCAACCGCTCGGCCCAGGACGTGACCATCGCGCGGTTGTTGCAATTCGGCATCGCCCCGGCTCTCAAGCAGAATTTCGAGGAGGTGATGCGCGCTCCCTACCTCGCCCAACTGCTGCTGGTTGAAATCACCCCGAAAAACGAAGCGCTGTTTTACCGGCTGAACTACGACGGCTTCTGGGAAACCTTCAAGAAGGGATGCGTGATCGCTGGCGACCCGCGCGCGATGGCGTCGATCGAAAAGGAAATCGATAACACCCCTTTCGCGACCTATTCCCTGGAAGAAGCCCTGGACGCGGCGTGCGGCTTGTGGGCGCGCGGCCTGCTGGCGGCCGCTGAGGAGGCCGCCGCCGACAATGGCGAAAAGAAAGAGGACGCGCCCCCCGCCCTGAAGGAGGCCTTCGAGCGCTGGCCCCTGGAAGCGGCGGTGCTCTGCCATAAGACGGAGCTCCCATCGCTTTACCGCCCTCTCACCGCCGGCGAAATAGACGCTCTTAAAAACCGGGTGGCGGGCGCATGAAAAAGCGCATCTACGGCATCGAGACCGAATACGGCCTCCTGATCCGCGACAGCAAATTCAGGCTCGACCCGGTCGAGGTGGCCAACCGCATCAAGAATCATGTCTTCGCAAACAACCAGGGCGTGCTCGACCTGCACTACCGGGCCAATGACGAGCCGCCGGGCAACGGCGGCTTCCTGGCTAACGGCGGCCGCCTCTACCTCGACATGGGGCACTTGGAATACGCGTCGCCGGAATGCGCCACCCTGATTGACCTCATCACCTTCGACCGCGCCGGCGACCAACTCGTTCAGGACGCGGTCGACGGCCTCGGCTGGAGCGAACAAATCGCCATCATCAAGAACAATGTGGATCTCGAGACCAACGCCACCTTCGGCTGCCACGAGAATTATCTGGTCAGCCGCTCCTTCCCTTTCGACGAGCGTGACAACCTGAAAATTCTTTCGGCGTTTCTGGTGACGCGGCAGATCTTCTGCGGCGCAGGCCGCATCGGCGCTTGCGCCCCGCACGCCTTCCGCGATTGGGAAGCCGGGCCGGTGGTGGAAGAAGAGGAAAATGTCCGCTACCAGATCTCGCAACGGGCCGATCACATCCCCAACGAATTTTACCGCTGGGTCCAGTACAACCGGGCCATCGTCAACACCCGCGACGAACCCCTGTCCGACCCCAACAAGTACCGCCGGATTCACCTGCTGGTGGGCGATTCCAATATGAGCGAATTCGCCACCGCCCTGAAAATGGGAACCACCGGCCTGATGCTGGAACTCATGGAGCAGGGCATCGCCAAGCGGGAGTGGATTCTGGCCGAATCAGTGGAAGCCATGCGTTCGATTTCGCGCGATCCCCATTTTAAATGGGAGGTCACGCTGCGCGACGGCAGGTCCACCACCGCGCTTGAGCTGCAATGGGACATTCTCGAAACGGTGAAAAAGCACCTCCGCGGATTCACTGCCGAGGCCGATTGGGTGATGAAGTGCTGGGAATCGGTGCTTTCCGACATTCCCAAGGGCCCCGAGGCGCTCCTCGGCCGCGTCGATTGGGCAGGGAAGTTGTGGATGCTGCGCGAGTTCCAGAAGGAGGAGAATTTACGGTGGGACGACCCCTGGCTCAAGAGCCAGGACCTGGAATACCACAACATCAACAAGGAACGCGGGCTGTACTGGGCATTGGAAGAAACCGGCGATGCAAGTCGCAAAACCAGAGACGCCGCAATCGAACGGGCGAAAACCCATCCGCCCATAGGCACCCGCGCGCACGGGCGCGGCGAGCTCATCCGCGCCCTCATGCAAAGCCATGGCGGTTACCTGATCGACTGGATCGGCTTTCGCCTGAGCAAGAACGAAGAACCCTTCCTCATGCTCGACCCGTTCACCTCCTATAAAAAGGAAATCCGCGCCTACCTAGTAACCATGGGCATGATCCCCCGCGAAGACTAGCCCGCGCCCGGAATCGCTCACCCGCTTCTGTTCCCCCGGAACGACGAGGCCCCCTGAACCCGGAAATAAGTTTCTTCCCGGTGAAATAAATTGATATAGTAATAGAATATTCCTTTAACCACCGGGCGCGCACCCTACACTCGGCCATGGAAAACTGTTTATTCTGCAAAATAAATCGTGGAGAAATTCCAGCCACCAAGGTTTATGAGGACGACCGGGTGTTCGCCATCGAGGATATTCATCCGCAGGCTCCCGTGCACCTGCTTATTATCCCCAAGACGCACCGGGCCACGGTGCTGGACATCGAAGACAACGATGTTGAAACTATCGGATCGATCTTTTCCGTCGCGGGAACCCTC
>QJWD01000191.1 GCA_003235465.1 Nitrospirota bacterium
ATCCGCCTGATCGAGGACGCGCTGGCCGAGGCGCGAAGCAAGGAAGATGAGGCCGGGGCCACCCGGCTCGCGGGCGAGCTCGAGGCGGCGCGCAACGGTTACCAGGACCTGCTCATCGCGGCCAAGGAGGAGAGCCCGCAGATCTCAAGCTTCGTCACAGTCGACGCCATTGAACTCGACGCCCTGCAGGGGCTTCTGGAAGAGGGGACGGCGCTGGTCGAGTACCTGGTGACCAGGCAGGAGCTCGTCGCCTGGGTGGTGACGAAAGGGGGCATCGAGGTGGTTCGCACTGCCGTCGCCGAGGCCGACCTGAACGCCAGGATCGCCGATTACAGGAAGCGTATTCAACAGCTCGCGCCAGTAGAGGAGGTGTCGGAGCGGTTGCATGGCTGGCTGATCGCGCCGCTGGCCGGGCGCATCGCGGAGGCGCGCGTGCTCGGCATTGTGCCGCACGGGCACCTGCATTACCTGTCCTTCGCCTCGCTGAAGGACAAGGAGGCCTACCTCATCGAACGGCACCCGCTGTTCTATTCACCCAGCGCCTCGGTGCTCAGGTACACCTTTGGGCGAAAGCGCGAGATCAGCGGCCCGGTGAGGGTGCTGGCGCTCGGCAACCCGGACCTCGGCGATTTCAATTACGACCTGCCGCTGGCCGAAATGGAGGCCAACGCCATCCGCTGGGACTTCCCGACCGTTGACGTGTTGACGCGCGAGAAGGCGACGGAAACCTGGCTCAAGGAGCACATCGGCGATTATCAGATCATCCACATCGCCTCGCACGGCGAATTCGATCCGGTCAACCCGCTGTTCTCCTCGCTCAAGTTGACGAAGGACGAAGCCGCCGATGGCAACTTCGAGGTCAACGAAGTGTTTTCGCTCAAGATCGACGCCGACATCGTCACCCTGAGCGCCTGCCAGACCGGACTTGGCGACATCAAGGGCGGCGACGAGCTGGTGGGCCTGAACCGCGCGTTCATCTACGCCGGCACGCACTCCATCCTTTCCTCCCTGTGGCGGGTGAGCGACATCTCGACGGCGGTGCTCATCAAGCATTTCTACCGCAACTTCGCGCATGGCGACAAGGCCGAAAGCCTGCGCAAGGCGCAGCTCCTCGTCAAGAAGTTCTACCCCCATCCCTCCTACTGGGCCGGGTTCAGCCTGAGCGGCGACCATCGCTGATTTCATTTATTTGTCGCAACGGCGCTTGCGCCTCTCAGGACGGAACCTCATCGGGGCCTGGAAAAACCCGGCTGGCTTCCAGAAGGACCCAACGTTCGGACGTGTCGCCGATCACCAGGTCGAGATGATCGCCGATGCGCACCCGTTCGAGGATATTGTCCGAGAGGCGCAGAGAAAGGTCGTCTTTTTCCCGGGGGCAATGCAGGTGGATGCGGTCGCTTGAGATTTTCGCGACGCGAAACAGCGTGGCTCGGGTGAGGACGATTTCCGGCGGGGAAGCCAGCACCCGCTGGGCCTCGGCGTCGAGAAGGTGGCTGAGTTGCAGGCAGCGGCTCTGCTCGCCCGCCAGTTCGCGCATCAGGCGGTCCACCGCCAACTCTCCCAGCCCGGCCGGGTCGCCCCTTTTGTCAAGCCACTGTAGGAAGGAATACACCTCGAACAGGATGGCGTTGATCTCGTTTTTATCGGTGACGGAATTGAAGGGCAGGAAAGCGACGATGAAATGGCTGAGATGCAGGGGCCGCAGGTTTTTCGGCTCGGCGGTGAGGCGCGGGTTTTCTTCCGGTCCCTCCGTCGCGAGGCCCGTTTCGACGAGGCTTTGGTGAAACAGGGCGATGCTCTTTCCCAACTCGCCCGCCGGCAGGTCCGCCGGAGCGATGCGGTGGAGGCGCGCGTATTCGGCCATGTGGTCGTACAGCGTCACGGCCGGCCCCCGCTGCGGGAAGAGTGCTCGGCGAGGGTCTCTCCCAGCGCTTGCAAAAACGTGTCGAATTCGGCGGGTTGGATGTCGCCGATGTTGGCGATCCGGAAGGCGTGGCTCTTCAGGTTGCCCTGGCCGGCGTAGATGACGAACCCGGCCGCCTTGAGGCGATCGTGCAGTTTGGGGTAGGCGAGGCCGTCCGGCAGCTTCAGGGCGGTGAGCACATTGGATTGCCACTCTTCGGGGAGAAGGGCGGACAGGCCCATTTCGGCAAACCCATTTCTTAACCGGAGAGCCGCGGCGCGGGTGCGTTCGATCCGGCGGGCGACGGTTTCTTCCGCCAGTTCGTCGAGGGCGGCATCGAAGGCGTAGTGCGCTTGCACGGCGGGGGTGAACAAGGTTTGCCCCGATTCCTGGGCGCGGTGGTGCGCCGCCAGGTTGAAGTACAGCGAACGCGCGGGGATGGCCTCCAGGCGGGGAAGGTCGTCCTTCCGCACCAGGGCGAAGGACACGCCGGGAAGTCCCTGCACGCATTTGTTGGCGGTGCCCACCGCCAGATCGACGGTGTCAAAATCGAAGGTATCGCCGGCGAGGCTGCTGATGGCGTCGACGAGCACTTTCTTGCCGGCGCGGCGTGCAAGGGCGCTCGCTTCGGCAAGGGGGTTGAGCAGTCCGGTGGTGGTTTCGTGATGGACCAGGGCCATCGCCTCGATGCTGGGGTCGGCCGCCAGCGCCTGTTCGACGGCGGCCAGGTCCGGCGGGGTTCCCCACGGCGTTTCCATCTCGGTTCGAGGGATGCCGTGGACCTCGGCGATTCTGGCGATGCGCTCGCCGTAAACCCCGTTCGAAATAACGAGGAGCTTGCGTTCCGGCGACACGAACGAACAGACGGCCATCTCCAGCGCCGCAGTGCCGGAGCCTGAAATCAGCACCGGCGTGAATTCATTGCCGACGCCGAACACCCCGGCGAGCTTGCGGCGGATGGCTTGCGCGAGCAGGGAGAATTCTTCCTCGCGGTGGCACAGGTCGCCCCGAAGCTGGGCGCGGGCCACCTTCTCGCTGACGTTCACCGGTCCGGGGTTGAGCAGAACCGTTCGTTTCATCCTTATTCCTTCGTGTTTCTTTTTTATGGGCGGCGTATTCGCCATTGGGCGCCAGTCTAACTCAGGGGATCAGGCAAGGCAAAAGGAAATCCCGCTATTAAGGAACTCGATTGAAAACCGGCGCGATCCTGTTTAAACTCAAATCATGCGATTTCTTGGTGCGACAATCTTTTTTCTCCTGACCTGGCTTCCATTCGGTCCGCCCGCCCCGGCGGCGGCGGAGGATTATTCCAGTTTCACCATTCCCCTGCTCAGGTATCCGGGCGGCAATTTCAACCCACGTCCCGAGGCCCTGCGCAGCCTGCTTGCCCAGGTGGCCGCGCGCACGTCCATCGAGGTCAATCGCGAGCCGGTGGTGCTGGAAGCCACCGATGCCCGGCTGTACTGCTATCCTTTCCTTTATATGGGCGGCAACGAGGGGTTTCGGCCCTTTTCCGCCGAGGCGCTGGCGGCGCTAAGAAATTACCTTTCGTTCGGCGGGTTCCTTTTTATTGACGACAATTCCGGCAAAGCGGGC
>QJWD01000021.1 GCA_003235465.1 Nitrospirota bacterium
CTCCAGCGCGAGCGGCGGGCCAGCGCCTGAATAGCGGTTGTAATCAAGTTCCCCTGTGCTATATTTATATATATCAGGGGAAACTGCGATTAGCTAAATATTTACAATTTTTTTAGGAAGTGACCCGTTGTGATCACGGCAAAACATCCTGTTCTTTGCACGGCATTTCTGCTCGCCTGCGGTCTGTTCACCGGCCCCGCGTTCGGGCAGGATTTCCCGATCGGCGACGCATTCGGTCGGGGCCATGTGGAGCCCAGCCCGTCGGTCAACTTCCCCGCGCGCAACGACAACCCCGGCCCCGTGCACCGCTCGCTGAAGGCGGGGGTGAGCGACGAATTCAACCAACCCGTGCCGGTGCCGGACGCGCTGCTTCACCAAAGCGGCGAGGCGGCCGCGCCCTGGTTCTATAACGACCTGCTCCGGCAGGCCCCGGCGGACCAGGTGCAAAGCCGGGTTTACAACCGCGAGGCGTTTGAAAAGACCCGCAGCATCTGCCTGATCGAGTTCGACAACAAAACCGCCGATCCCGGCAGGGACGAACGCGCGGCCCGCGTCGTCACGCACCAGATTTCGAGCGAATTGAAAAGCTTCAAGCGCTACACGGTCACCGTGGACGCGTCGGGCGCGGAAGACGCGCATCTTAAAATCGTCTCGCCCAAGGCGAGCCAGCCGGCCGGGTCAAGCGGCGAACAGCCGTCTTCGAATGACAAGGGCGATGGCCCGGCGGCCGCACCGGCGCTTGCCGGCACCACCTGCCAGGACGGGCCCTTCGACGCCATCATGGTGGGCGCGGTGACCCGCTTCATCAACACCTACACCGACCGCCACGGCAAAACCCGCGAGGCGCTGTCGCCGACGGTGGAATTCGGCGTTTACCTGGTGCGCGTGCAACCGGGTTTTTCCAGGGCCGCGCTGAAAACGCTCGACCCCAAGGACGTTCTCTGGGGCGCGCGTTATGTGGGCAGCCAGGCAACGGGCCTGCCCGCCATCGCCAGCGGCCAGCTCAGCTGGTACAGCAAGGAGGAGCTCTCCCGTTCGGCGATGAAAAATGTCCTTAAGGAATTCGAACGGGCCCGCTAGCGAGACGCCCCGGACTATCAACAGCCGTTAAGCAAGGCGCTGAAAAAAATGGCGCGGGTCTCCCGGCCCAGAACAATAGAACCCATTTGAGGGTAACTCCCCTTTAATAAATTATTGCCAAATAAAACTGCGGGGGGCACGGCTCGCAAACATTAAAACCCAATTAGAGGGCTCAATCACCCCCTTGCTAATGAGACTCCGAAAGAACCAAGCAGGGGGGCACGGCCCGCAAACATTAAAACCCCTTAAAAGGCCATGAACAATCCCTTTGAAGGCGAAAAATACGATCCTCCCGCCGATTCGCCCGAGGATAAAAAGAAGATGTTGTGGAAGAACATGTTCGTGATCAACCTTTCCGTGACCCTGCTGTTGATCGGCTTGTTCTGGCTGCCGTCGAAACTGACGTCGATCAACGAATTTCTCGAATCGCCGAGCGTCAACCTGCCGAAGCGCGGCGAGGTGGCGAGCGCCGCCCTGGAAGAGAAGCCCGTGGTGAAGGTGGCGAACCTGCTCGACACCCATTACGTGGTGATCAATGCGTCGTCGGAGAAAGACTGGGCCTACTTCAGCCTGGCCGAGGGCGGGCAGGTGAACATCCACGACAGGAGTTCCCTCGAGTGGGATCTGGCGTTTCGCCGCGGCAAGGTGCTTTCGAACGGCGGCGCCACCAACAAGATCGGCAAGGCGGGCCTCATCGACCTTGGCGACGTGGAATACGACAGCGTGACGGAAGTGCCCACGGAAAAATATGTGACCGACCAGGCCACGCGCACCGAAACCGAGAGCCCGGTGCTGCTCAAATGGTATAAATACAATTACCTGACTCACAAGCTTTCGGCCAAGAAAAACGTTTATGCTCTGCGCACGGCGGACAGCAAATACGCAAAAATCCAGTTTCTGAGCTTCACCTGCGATAATGAGGAAACCGGTTGCGTCAAGATACGCTACACGTACCAGGCCGACGGCAGCCCCAGCTTCCTCGCCGACCCGGTCGAAACGACGCCATCCCTCGCCTCCAACCCCGAGCCGGGTAAAATTTGAGCCGCCGCCCGCCTGGCCGGGGGAAAGATTCTCATACCCAAAGCGGGCGGGCCATGCTATATTAGCCGTTTTCATGGAATCGCCCCAGCTTATCCGGGCCCGTTTACCGGTCAATGTCAACTGTTGCAGGAGGATGTTTTTCATGCCCAGCCTGAAGGGATTGTTGTTCAGCCAGTACGCCAGCGAAGGCTTAAACAAGCTGCTGGAGGAGATGCAGAAAAAATACAAGCCCAAGAAGGGCCGCCGCTTCAACCACGGCAACATCACCTACGAAATCAGCCGCCCGCTGCTCAAGGACAACAGCATCGAATTCGAGGTCAGTTCCAAGATCCCGCAGGACGAACTGGGCGACGCCAAGGACATGAAAACCTATTTTGAGGGCATCAAGAAGATCGTCGCGAAGAGCAAGCCCGCACCGGTGTCCATCGAAATGGAAAACATTGTCTGGGATTCGCGGCGCGACACCGAAAAGGAGCGGGAATACGTAAAACTGCTCTACCGCTACCCGCTGAACGAACTGTTCGACGATGATGAAATCAGAAAGCAGACCGACCAGGGCGGCGAGGTGAAAATGGCTGCAAGCACCTTCACCCGCCAGGGCAGCGCGGTTCTCGGCATGGTGGCGGACAAGATCCACACCCTCGGGCGGAGCAACCTGGAAAACCTGATCGACGCCAACAAGGCGATCCGGGCCGAAATGGCCAGCTAGCAGCCGTGCGCCAGGTCATGTATTTCATGGGCCGGGCCTTGCAGCTTCTCGGCCTGGCGACCATCACCCTCGTGGTGATCTTCTTTTTCACCACCATCAGCATGGAACCGCTGTTGATCTGGTCCCTGGTCGGCGTGACCGAATTTTACCTGGGAACCTTCCTGCTCCGCACCGGAGAAAAGGGCTAGACGGTTCGGCCCTTTGGGCCCGCCGTCCTGCGAAGGGCACGCGAACCATGAAAGAACTCCTCGCCAAACCCGGCTTCCTCGCCCCCGCGGGCACCGTGGGGGCCGACGTCAGCTACCTCCTCGCCGTCATCTTCACCGCCTTGTTTCTTTTTGCCTGGCGCCTCGCCAAGCAGGGAGAAGGCACGCGGCACCACAAGCTCATCCTGGTGTCGATGGTGTCGATGGTGCTGTATTTCTGCGGCTACTATTACGCCAGGCAACTGGGGGTCTTAAGCCTGGAAAGCAAGGAGGGCTTCGGCGGCCCCGAATCGGTCTACACCGGCGTTTTCATCCCCATCCTGACCACCCACCTGACCCTGGTGACGCTCGGGCTGGTGATGGCCATCTACATGCTTTGCCAGGGGTTTCGGTCTTCCGAAAAAACCGGCGGGGGGTATCGGCTGAAAGCAGGACCCCTCAAGGCGAGGCCTAAAACCT
>QJWD01000354.1 GCA_003235465.1 Nitrospirota bacterium
GGGATTTTAAAATTTTCGGAAAACATCTTGAGGAGGTTTTTTTTCTCCTCCTCGCTCATGCCCTCCACCTGCTCGCGGATCGTCGCGAGCTGCTCCGGGGTGATGTGGGCCATGGCTTCGCGGGTGAGGGTCTCGAAATCTTTCGGCGGCTGGGCTGCGCTCTTCCCTGGCGAGGGGCTCCGGGCTTCCTCGTGGGTGGCGCGGAATTCGATGTGGTCGCTTTTCACCTGGCCGAAAATATTGTCCTCGCGCAACTGTTCGAGGACTTCGCCAAGCGAGGTGCCGTGCCCCTTGCAGCTGGCAAAGACGGGACGAAACGGCAGGCGCACCGCCTTACCGGGAAATCCCGCCTTGGCGATGGAGTGCTTGATGCTGTTGACGACGTCGTTTTTGCCGGTCATGGTGTTTTGCGGTGCAAGCCACCCGCAAAGTGAGTGTGGATGCGGCCGGCGCCCGATCGGCCCGGCCCGAACCCGCCAATTGTAGTATAATCTTTCCGCCGCCCCAAAGAAAAACGCCGCGGGGGCGCACACCCGCCCGAGACGAGGCGGCGCGGTCTCATGGTTTCCGGTCCTCAAGTCGTGCACAAGAAAAGAAAAAGCCGCTCTGCGCATGCCGACACCCTGAGGGTGGCGCTCGCGCAGATCAACGTCACCGTCGGCGCTTTCAATGCCAACGCGAAAAAGGTGCGCGCCCGGCTCGCCGAAGCGCGGCGCATGGGGGCGGATATCGTCCTCTTTCCCGAATTGACCCTCACCGGCTACCCGCCGGAGGACCTGCTCCTCAAACCCGCGTTCATCAGGAAGAACCTCGACGCCCTGGAAAAATTGATCCCGCATACGCGCGGGCTGATCGCGGTGATCGGTTTCGCCGAGCCCGCGGGCGATGCGCTGTACAACGCCGCCGCCGTGCTTGCCGACGGCCGCCGCGTGGGGAGCTACCGCAAGATGCACCTGCCCAACTATGGCGTGTTCGACGAGAAGCGCTACTTTAGGGAAGGCGACAGCGCCGCCCGCATCGCCTACCGGGGGCGTCATATCGGCCTCACCATCTGCGAGGACATCTGGGACGAGGGCTGCCGCGACCGCTGCGGTTCCGTCGACCTGTTGCTCAACATCTCCTCCTCGCCCTACCACAAGGGCAAGTGGAAGAACCGCGAAGCGATGCTCGCCACCCGCGCGCGCGAGCACCGCGCGCCGGTGGCGTACGTCAACCTGGTCGGCGGGCAGGACGAGCTGGTGTTCGACGGCCACAGCCTGGTGGTCGAGGGCGACGGCACGGTGCTCAAGCAGGGCTCAGGCTTTGTCGAGGAAATGCTGTACGCCGACGTGCCGCTTACGGGCGCGGCTTCCCGGAAACGCCCTTCGGCAAAAAGCGCGCCGCCGCTAAAAACCTTTCGCATCGCGCCGCTTCCTTCGGCGGCGAAAAAGAAGCCGCTCCCCGCACCGGGCTTCACGCCGCTTGGCGAGATGGAAGAGGTGTACCAGGCGCTCGTTCTCGGCACGGGCGACTACATGCGGAAGAACGGCTTCAGGCGGGGCGTCATCGGGCTTAGCGGCGGCGTCGATTCGGCGCTCACGGCGAAGGTGGCCGTCGATGCCATCGGCCGGCAAAATATCACCGGCGTGCTCATGCCTTCGCCCTATTCCTCCCTCGGCAGCGTCGAGGATTCCCTCATGCTCGCGGCACGGCTTGGCATCGAGACGCTCACGCTGCCCATCGAGGAGGCGATGCGCGCCTATGAAAAAATTCTCGCCGCTGTGTTTCAGGGAACCCCGCCGGGTGTCGCCGAGGAAAATTTGCAGGCGCGCATTCGCGGCAACCTGCTGATGGCGCTGTCGAACAAGTTCGGCTGGCTGGTGCTCACCACCGGCAACAAGAGCGAATACAGCGTCGGCTACTGCACGCTGTACGGCGACATGGCCGGCGGCTTCGCGGTGCTGAAAGACGTGCCGAAAACCTGGGTCTATGAAATCTGCCGCTTTCTCAACCGGCAGGCGGGCGAGAGCGTGATTCCCAAAAGCGTGCTCACCAAGGAGCCCTCGGCGGAGCTTCGCCCCGACCAGAAAGACAGCGATTCGCTGCCGCCTTACCCGCTGCTCGACCGCGTGCTCGCGGGCTACATCGAAGCCGACCGGGGCCTTTCCGAACTTTCCCGCCTGGGCCTTCCCGCCGCCGAGGTGCGCCGCGTCGTCGAACGGGTGGATGCCAACGAGTACAAGCGGCGGCAAAGCCCGCCCGGCGTCAAGATCACGCCCAAATCCTTCGGCCGCGACCGCCGCCTCCCCATCACCAACCACTTCAAGGGCTAGCGCGCCAAAAAGCCGATTTTGGGGCTCGGGTTTTATGCTAAAATCACCCCATTCCCCGGGCCCGAAGGCCGCACCCAGAGCCGCTCACGCGGGCTTGTTGCCCGTCCTGAAGCGGGCCGTAGGGCCTGTCCTGCTTAATATGGAAGGAGGTTGCTCATGAAGAAGAAAATTGGAGTCGTTCTCTCCGGCTGCGGCGTGTACGATGGCGCCGAGATCCACGAAGCGGTCATCACGCTGCTCGCCATCGACCGCGCCGGGGCCGAGGCCGTCTGCATGGCGCCCGACGTCGAGCAGATGCACGTCATCAACCACCTCACCGGCCAGGAGATGCCCGGCGAAAAGAGAAACGTTCTCGTCGAGGCGGCGCGCATCACGCGAGGCAACATCAAGGACATCAGCACGGTAAAAGCGGAAGACCTCGACGGGCTGTTTTTCCCCGGCGGCTTCGGCGCGGCCAAGAACCTGTCGGATTTCGCCGTCAAGGGCGAAGGCTGCACGGTGCACCCGGAGGTGGCGCGGCTGATTCGCGAGTTCAAGGATAAAAAGAAACCGCAGGGGGTGGCCTGCATCGCGCCGACGATCATGGCCAAGGTGTACGAGAATGAAACCGTGCACCCCACCCTCACCATCGGCAACGACAAGGACGTGGGCGGAAAGATTGAGAAAATGGGCAGCCGCCATCAGGCCTGCGATGTGCGCGATGTGGTGCTCGACCGCGAAAACAAAATCGTATCGACCCCGGCGTACATGCTCGGGCAGAACATTTCCGAGGTAGCGGACGGCATCGAAAAATCGATCAACGAACTCGTCGCCATGATCTGACGGGTTCCCGCCCCGCGAGACCGGCTGCGGGAAGAGCGCCGCGATTGAAAAGGCCGGGGCATCGAAGCCCCAGGATACTTCGCCGGACAGGGTGCGTCAGACGATTTCCAGGAGGGTGAGCTTGAGCGTGGTGGTGCGCTGAAGCGCGCCTTCGCCCACGGGGGTTAAGCGGTTTCCCGCCACATTCAGGTGCGTGAGTTTTTTAAGCGCGGTCGATTGCGCCAGGTGTTTCGCTCCCTCGTCGCCGATCATATTAAGCGACAGCACCAGCTTGCGCAGGTTCGTGAGGTGCGTGGTCGACGCCAGGGCCCTGGCGCCTTCGGCGTGAATCCAGTTTTCATTTTCCAGGTGCAGCGCT
>QJWD01000104.1 GCA_003235465.1 Nitrospirota bacterium
GCTTTTTGAAGATTTACTATAACCCATCGAGGTATAAAATTTCCATGAGCATAGATTTACCTTTTCATCGGGCCTGGTTAGAGGAGGATGAGATCGAAGAAGTGGTGGCGACCCTGCGCTCCGGCTGGCTGACGACGGGCGCCCGCACGCACCGGTTTGAGGACGATTTCAAGGCGTACATCGGCTGCAAGCACGCGCTGGGGCTCAATTCCTGCACAGCGGGCCTGCACCTGTCTCTGGTGGCGCTGGGTTTCGAGCCGGGGAGCGAGGTGATCACAACCCCGATGACGTTTCCGGCCACGGCGAATGTCGTCGTCCATGAACGTCTTAAGCCGGTGTTCGCGGATATCGAACCAGGGACGTTGAACATCGATGCGGCAAAAATCGAGGAGAAAATCTCCCCGCGTACCCGGGCGATCACCGTCGTGCATTTTGCCGGCCACCCCTGCGATATGGACCCGATCCAGGCTCTGGCCGAAAAGTACGGCCTGGTGGTGATGGAGGACGCCGCGCATGCGACGGAGACGCGGTACAAGGGCAGGAAGATCGGCAACCTCGGCAACCTCACCTCGTTCAGTTTTTACGCCAACAAGAACATCACCACCGGTGAAGGCGGCATGCTGACCACCAACGACGACGAACTGGCGGACAAGATCAGGCTGCTCAGGCTGCATGGGTTAAGCCGGGACGCCTGGAAGCGCTTCGGCCAGAGCGGGTTTTCCCAGTGGGAACTCCACCTTCCCGGCTATAAATACAACCTGACCGACGTCGCCGCCGCCCTTGGCATTCACCAGCTGAAAAAGGTGGAACGGTTCCACGCCCTTCGCAAGCAGCACGTGGAGCAGTACAACGCCGGGTTCAGCGCCTTTCCCGAAATAGAGGCGTTGCAGGTGAAGGACTACGCCACGTCCGCCTATCACCTCTATATCGTCGCCCTCAGGATCGACCGCCTGAAGGTGCCGCGCGACGAGATTCTTAACGCCATCCAGGCCCAGGGTATTGGCGTGGCCGTTCACTACACTCCGCTGCACCTGCAGCCTTATTACCGCGACACATTTGGGCTTACGCCAGAGGACTTGCCCGTGGCCACGAGTTACTCTGGCCGCCTCCTGTCGTTGCCGCTGTTTCCCATGATGACCGAAGGCGACGTGGACCGCGTGGTCAAGACCGTCACCGGCCTGATTGAAAAATACCGCAAATAATTTTTTCCCGGATATCCTTGTCCCGGTATAGGTCGTTTTATTCTCAACGATGTTTGGACTTGCGCCACTAAAGCTCCCCCTTTTCCCATTACATCGGGATTAAGTTATACTTCCGCGAACTGCTTCTGAGCGGTTTTCAGCCAGGCCTTCCTTATCTCAGCCCTTGCTAGGCAATTTCGATCATTCTCAGGTGCATTCGGGGGTAATCATGCCATACGCTCCAATTTTTCTATTGATCCCATGGTTCATATTTCCCTCTGATTCGGCATGGGCGGCAGCCGATGAGGCGCCGGAAACGTCCCTCCCGGAACTCGTGGTCACCGGCAGCCATTTTGAAGCCGGAACAGGGGAGGCCGAGGCCGCGGTTCGCGTCATCAATAGGGAGGAGATCGCTTCTTCCCATGTAGACACCGTGCTGGAACTTCTCCGCTCGGTGCCCGGGCTGCATGTCGACCGGGCGGGGGGGCGCGGAGGCGTGAGCGTGCCATGATTCGCAGCGCGGACCCCAATTTCACCCTTGTGTTGATCGATGGGGTGAAAGTGAACGATCCTAACAACAGCCGGGGAGGATTGTTCGACTTGTCCACCCTCAGCCCGGACAATGTCGAGCGTATCGAAATCGCCACGGGTCCCTTGTCTTCTATGTACGGTTCCGACGCCCTGGATGGAGTAATCCATATTATAATCTGGGACGGAAAGGGAGAGGCGCCAGCGGTGAGCGCCGAAGCTTCCGGCGGCCGCTTCAATTTTATCGCATGTCATTCGATGCCCGTGCGGATATGGGCCGCTGGCATTATTCCTGGGCAGGTTCCTACCAGAATTTCGGCGAATCTATCGAGGGGAGTGCATATTCAAGTGCGCAGGTGACCGGACAAACCGGAGTGTCCTTGACCGAGGCCATGGATTTAAAATCCGTGCTGAGATTTTCCTCCAGCGAAGCGGAATCGTTTCCCGATGACAGCGGCGGCCTGCTGTTTGCGGTCATTAGGGAGATTGAGAAAAGGGACCAGGATGAATTGGGGCTCGCCCTCAATTGGGCTCTGAAATCCTCCGAAACCCGGGATTACCAGGCAAAGTGGGACTATTTTCACCGTCAGGAAGACATCGATTCTCCCGGCGTGGCGCCGGGAATCCGCGATCCCTTGGGGATATCAGCCAACCAATCGGACCATGAACTGGATCGGCAAGGGCTGTCTTTGGTGGCGCGTACCTCCGGCCAGAATACGAAATGGGCTCTTAGCCTGTCTGCAACCCTGGAAGAGGGAGAGATCTCAGGCAGCCTGGATTTTGGCGGCTTCGTTGTTCCCACTTCATTCAGCCTGAGCCGGGGGGGGCTTGCGCCCTTCATGGAGGTGCGGCAGGAAGTGCTCCCCGATGTATTTTTGCACGGGGCCTTGCGGGTGGATTTCCCGGAAGGCTTCAAGGCGGAATACAGCCCCCGGCTGGGAGCGATTTACACGCTGAAATCCAGCGAGACGCGGCTTAGCGTCAACTGGGGGGAAGGGTTCAAGCTGCCCAGTTTTTTGCCCTTGGCCATCCCCAGGTTGCAACGCGGGCCTCAAGCCGGAAACCAGCGAAAGCGTGTACCTAGGGGTCTCTCAACCCGTTTTCCAAGGGTGCGGCGAAATAAATTTGACCCTCTTTCATAACAAGTTCTTTAATGCGATCGATTTGGCGGAGGGCCCGCCGCCGATCCTAGTCAACCGGTCCAAGGTGACCACGCGCGGGGCGGAAGTCGGCCTCGCGTTCAAGCTTGGAAAAAGCTGGAGGTGGAAAGGTAGCGTCACTTTCGTTGACAGCGATATTGAAGGGACGGAGGAAGAACTCCGCAACCGGCCGAAATGGTGGGGGGCATCCCTCGCCTGGATGGCAACGGATAATTTAAACCTGCACGCCGAGGCGTATAGCGTTGGAGAAGTGCCGGATTCATCCATCCCGACGGGGGATGTCGATCTATCCTTTTATGCGAGGGTGGACCTCGCCGCTAGTTGGACGTCGCGGCCGACTTGGGATATTTTCCTCAGGGTGGACAACCTTCTGGATGCCGATTACGAGGAATTCGCCGGTTTCCCCGCGCCGGGCATCACCCCCGTGATCGGGATGAGAAAAATCTTTCCCGCACCCAAGCCAAAAAGGTCCGGTTCGGGCACTCTATGATGAATAAAAACCATGCGATTCCAACGCAATCCTGTTATCCTGTTATCCTGTTAACCGGCTTGCTCAAGCTAGTCGTTTGTCCTCCAAGAAACAAATCCCTGTAAAAGCGGATTCTTTGATCGCCCTTCATGATAACTTTCTCCACGCATGAAATTAACCGGTTCTGGATGTTTTTAGGGGTGGTCTGGATGATGATCACCATAGGTCTTTCCCTGACGTCCTCGAGCCGGATCATCGGTTTCGTCGATTCCATCCGCTACGGCGAACAGATGGCGCACGCCCTCAGTTACAGTGCGCTGATGTTCTGTTTTTTGATGGCGTTCAAAGGTCAGGTTCCCGTCATCCCCGTTGGCGCGTTTTGTATCCTCGTTGGTGTGTTGGTTGAAATCGCCCAGGGCCTGAGCAGTTATCGCGATTTTGAGTTTAAAGATATCCTGTTTAACGTAATCGGTACCGGGGTGGGCTACTTGGCCTACGTGATGATCAAACGTAATCGGTTATTGAGTGCCTGAGCTGCCCCGTTTCCAAGGCAAAGAAAAACCACCCAGCCCAGGGAGAGGCCGGGTGGTTCGTGAATGGGCTTAGAAGAAGCTGCGCGGGATGTGGATGATGTCGCCCGGCTTCAGGCGCAGGTTCTTCGACAGATCGCCGTCGAAGATGACCTTGTCCAGCTCCACCTGGAGCTTTTCGATCTTGCTGTCCTCGTTGGCCCGGTCGACGCGGCGGTACACCTGGGTCAGCTTCGGTTTCGCGGTTCCCGTCAGGCCCTTGGCCATTAGCACCGCGTCGAGCACCGTCATGCCTTCCTGAAAGGATATGACCTGCGGCTCGATCACCTCGCCCATGATGTTCACCCGGTTTTCGATGTTGTCGTGAATGTAGATGAAGTCGTTGGGTTTCAGCCAGATGTTCTGGCTGAAATCGTCTTCTTTTACCAGCGCGTAGAAATCGATATCGAGTTTCTTCCCGTCCCTGAGAATATAGGACTTGAGCAGCCCCGCCTTTTCGGTGAACCCCTTCACAATGGAAAACGCGTGCAGGAGCGTGATGGGCCGGTTGATCTGGTAGGTTCCCGGCTCACGAACCTCGCCGGCGATGGAGATCTTGATACTGTTTATCGCCTTGACGATGACGGTGACATTGGCGTCGGTGATGTAATTGCGCAGTTCCGTGGTGATCTTGTCTTTCAGCTGCGAGGGCGTGAGGCCCTGGGCCATCATGTCGCCAATCAGCGGAAATGAAATCATGCCGTCGGGGCGGATGGGCATCTCGGTAGTGAGTTCGGCGTTGCCCCAGACGGAGATCACGAGCAGGTCCTCCGGCCCAAGGGTGAACTTGCTGTCCTGGGAGAGGAGCGCGCTGGTAGCTAGGCCGTCGCTGCTGGCCTCGCCGAACGGTGCGGCCTCGGCGCCAGCGGTTGTTCCGGCGAAGCTGTCTAACTGGGCGAACACGGGCTGAGCCAGCCAAAGAAGGGACAAGAGGCCGATGAAACTGAAAATTTTTATCTTCATGCTGAATGACTCCCTTACAAAATTATTAATGCCTGCGTATGGAATATTTCCAAATGGAAAACATGGTCTCGTTCAAGTTTTTCTGCGGCGGATTCTTCCTCTGGGCCGTGTGCGCTCCGGGTGGGTGCGTATTTCCCGTTGGGGCGCCTCGTGGAGAGCCGGAGCCACCCCCGCGCGAAACAGCCGGGGTGCGATTCAGGAACCCATTGTAGCAAGTTATGCTCGTCGGCAACTGTAAAAATTATAGGCGCGGGCGGTTAAGAATGGATGAAATCGGCGTTACAGTCGGGTCACGTTTGGTTAGGCGGGGCGGCCAACTGACCGATATACGCGGGGTTTGGCCGGGGATTTTATTTACGGGGCAGGGAGCTTGGGCTCACGGCTCGCAGAGCGGCACGCTATTCGACGGCTCATCGATGATGGTTTGAACCGTTGCGTTCCTGAACGCGTCCTCCATCAGTTGGATCGAGCGGTTGATGCGCAGGTGCAGAGCGCACAGGTCCTTGCCGTGCGCCGCCAGTTGCAGGGGGCAGCTCTCGATTCGCCGGATCGGGTCGACGGCGTTGATGATGTCGAGCAGGGGCAGGCGGTCCACCGCGTGGAGCAGGCTGTAGCCGCCGTGCAGGCCCCGCCTGGAACCCACCACCCTGCCTTTTGCCAGCGCCTGCAAAACCTTGGACAGATAATGTTCGGGCACCTTGGTGAGGTGGGCGATTTCAATATTGGTCAGGGGCCGCTCGGGGTTCTGGGCCAGGCACACCACCGCGCGCAAGGCGTATTCCGCTGTTTGAGAGATCATAGGGGCAATATCCGGATAATCAGACCTTGACATCCATAATAGCATATCTTATATTTTAAGCATAATAAGGATATAAATATCCATTTATCCTTTGTTGGGCCGGAGGCGGCGGGTGGACCCCCGCCGGGGGCAACCGGTGCCAGGAATCGCACCACCCATTTTGCAGGAGGCAGGATCATGACCATTGCAGATTTGACCGAAGACCATTCGGTGAAAGATTTTGTGAACGAAAACCCGCCGCTCGCCATAAAGGTTTTTAACGAGGTGGGCATCGATTTTTGCTGTGGCGGCAACCGGTCGCTCAAGGCCGCCTGCGCCGAGGCCGGCCTTTCTGCCGCCGAGGTTATCCGCCGGCTCGGGCAGGCGGCCCCGGCTCCCAAGGAGGATAGCGGGGACGACTGGACCGCGTGCGGGCCGTCGGAGCTGGTGAATCACATCGTCGAAACCCATCATAAATACCTGAAGGCGAAGCTTCCGGAGCTGGCCGGAATGCTGGAAAAGGTGATCGGCGCGCACGGCGTGAACCACCCCGAGCTCTATGAATTGAAAAAGGCGTTCCTGGCTCTTAGAGCCGATCTGGAGCCGCACATGCAGAAAGAGGAGCAGATCCTTTTTCCGATGATCAAGCGCCAGGAGGAGAGCCTGGGGAGCGAGGCGGCGCACTGCGGCTCCATCGCCAACCCGATCCGCGTCATGTACATGGAGCACGACCGGGCCGGCCGGCTCCTTGAGCGCATCAGGGACCTGACGGGAGACTACTCGCCGCCTGCCGACGCCTGCCAGACCTACAGCCATTTATACGCCGCCCTGAAAGAGCTGCAGGCGGATGTTCACCTGCACATCCACAAGGAAAACAATATTCTGTTCCCGGCGGTACTGGCGGGCGGCGGTTGACGGGCCGAGAGCCGAAGGCCGTGTGGAGGGCGGCCCCATGAGGCCCAAAAGCGGCTATTTTGCAGTTGACAACGGCGGCCTTCCCATGGAAAGTGAACTCATTGGCGCGAGGCGGGTGGAGGGCTCCGGTCCGCCGCCCAAGCCCGCTCAAGAATAGGGTTTGTTCCAGTCATTTCAAGGGAGGCGGGGAATGAGCAGGGTGGCCGAATTCATGAGCAATCAGTTGTTTTCCACCAGCCGCGATAAATTCGCCTACGAGGCGGTGGACGAGATGTATAAAAACAAGGTGGGCGCGTTGCTGGTTAAGGATGGCGGGGAATACGTCGGCATCATCACCAAGACCGACTGGATGCTCCTCGTGCTCAAGGGCGAATGCGACATCAGAAAACTGAAGGTCTCGTCCCTGATGACCAAGATTGAAAACACCATCGACGAGAACCGGTCGGTCGCCGAAGCGGGACTGATCGTCGAGGAAAAAGGCGTCCGCCATATCCCGGTGACGCGGAACGGCAAAATCGTCGGCATGTTTTCGGTCAAGGACCTGGAAAGATACTACCTCGAGTTGCACAAGAAAACGGATTTCTAGAGTGGGGCATCGACAGACGCCTCGCCTCCTTCCAAAGCCGCCCCGGTGAGCGTTATGGCTGAGATGAATTACCAGGCGCTTAAAGCCCATTATCGCTTCACCAGGGAGGATGAAGCCCTGCTCGCCCGCCTTAAGCCCGAGCTCGAACCTTTCGCCGATGAATTCCTCGACGGGTTTTACGAGTTCATTTGGAGCTTTGGCGAAACCGCGGAATTTCTTAAGGACGAGCAGGTGATCGCCCGCCACCGCGGCAAGATCCACACATGGTACAAGGACCTGTTCTCCGGCGTCTACGACATCCCCTACTTCCTCAAGCTGTACCGGATCGGCGAGATCCACGTGAAGCTCGGCCTGCCCACGCATTATGTCAACGCGGCGTTCAACTACGTCCGCGTCTTCATCCTAGGGCATATCTACAGGCGATCGTCCCCAGGCGAGGATGTGGCGGACAAGCTCAAGGCGGTGGAACGGATTCTAGACATCAACCTCGACGTGTTGACCAGTTCCTACCGGGAGGAGGAGATGAGCCGCTTCCTCTCCCTATCCAGGCTTGAAAAGACTTTGCTCACCGGGCTTAAGAAAACAAGCTCCTATTTCAACTACCTTCTCGCGGGCGCCCTCGTGCTGGTGGCGTTTTTCGCCATCGGGCTGTTCGGCTACGACGTGTACCTTCTATTCTACGGCGGCAACTCGGTGGAGCAGGGCATCCTGACCGTGCTTGGAAGCCTGCTCATCCTGTGGGCCGCCATCGAGCTGATACACCAGGAAATGAATCATCTGCGCGGCGGGAGTTTCGCCCTCGAGGCCTTTATTTCGCTCGCCATCGCCGCCCTCATTCGAAAAATCCTTATTTTTTCCCTGTCGCCGGCGAAAACGGTCGACGTTGTGCTCTACGGCGTGCTGGTCCTTTGCCTCGGCGTTTCTTACTGGCTGGTGATGCAGAAGGGTCAGGCCCAGAAAAAATAATCTTCCTGAAGGGGCATGCGGCGTTTTTTCGCTCCGTCGATCCTCATCTTAGCTTTTCGCATCCGGCCGCGTCTGTTAAAATCCTCCCTGAGGTTCATCTTCCAAACCCGCGCCGGCCCGCTAAACCGTGATCAAAAGACAGGACCTGGAAAAGTTCGAGGAAATGCATCTCGCCCCGTGGGCGGTGAAAAGCGGCGACAGCCGCGGCCGCCAGCACCGGGAGCGGGAGCACCCCTACCGCACGCGGTTCCAGCGCGACCGCGACCGCGTCATCCACACCTCGGCGTTTCGCCGCCTGGAATACAAGACGCAGGTGTTCGTCTACCACGAGGGGGACTATTACCGCACCCGCCTCACGCACTCGCTGGAGGTGGCGCAGATCACCCGTTCCATCTGCAAATCCCTGCGCTTGAATGAAGACCTGGCTGAAGCCGTCGCCCTGTCGCACGACCTCGGCCACCCGCCATTCGGCCACACCGGGCAGGATGTGCTGAACGAATTGATGAAGGACCACGGCGGTTTCGAGCACAACCGGCAGAGCCTGCGCATCGTCAAGCTGCTGGAGAAGCGCTACCCCGAGTTCGACGGCCTGAACCTCACCTGGGAGGTGCTGGAGGGCATCTCGAAGCGCGTCCAGGACGACGACAACCCGCTCCTCGCCCTCAAGGGCAGCCGCCACCCCTCGCTGGAAGCGCAAGTGGTGGACTGCGCCGACGGCATCGCCTACAACGCCCACGACCTGGACGACGGCATCACCTCGGACCTCCTCGATGTGGAGCAGCTGCGCGGCGTGGCGCTGTGGCGGGAAAACGAGAAGATACTCGACGAGACCTACAGCAAGCTCGACTTCAAAATGAAGAAATATCAGATCGTCAGGCGCATCATCAACGACCTGATCACCGATTTCCGCCAGGCCACCGAGAAGAACCTGAAGAAGCACAAGGTGAAAACAGCCGACGACGTACGCGTGGCGCCGGCGCGGGTGGCCGGGTTCAGCCCGGCGATGGACAGGAAAAACCGCGAACTCAAGCGCTTCCTCTACCAGAACATGTACAAGCACCGGCGCGTGAGGCGCATGGAGTTCAAGGCCCGGCTGTACCTGACGGAGCTGTTCATGGCCTACCGTTCGATGCCGGAGCTTCTCCCCGAACCGGTGGGGGGCTTGGGCCAGCAGGGCGGCCTGGAGCGCCGGATCTGCGATTACGTCTCAGGTATGACCGATCGCTACGCGATCGAGGAATACAAGCAGCTGTTCCTGCCCGACGCGGAAGGTTGACGCCCGTGCGGGAAGCCCCCATTAAATCGGTCTCGGTGTACTGCGCTTCCAGCAGCAAGGTGGCGCCGGCGTTCCTCGCGGCGGCCACGGCGCTTGGCCGGGCAATGGGCCGGCGCGGCATCAACCTGGTTTACGGCGGCGCCTCCATCGGCCTCATGGGCGCGGTGGCGCGCGGCGTGCACGAGGAGGGCGGGCGGGTGGTCGGCGTCCTGCCGCGGTTTTTCATGGTGAAGGGCATCCGCTACGATGAGGCCGACGAACTCATCGTTACCGAGGATATGCGCGAGCGCAAGGCGGAGATGGACCGCCGCTCCGACGCCTTCATTGTGCTCCCCGGCGGCATCGGCACGCTGGAGGAGGCGATGGAGATCCTGTCGATGAAACAGCTCAGGCTGACCGCGAAGCCGCTGGTGTTCATCAATACGATTAACTATTACGACGGCCTGTTCGAGTTGTTCGAGGGCATGGTGCAAAAGAGTTTCGCCAAAGCCGAAACGATGCGCCTCTTCGCGGTGGCGAAGGATGGGGAAGCGGCGCTCGATTACCTGGCCAGCTACAGTCCGCCCGCGATTGACAGCAAGTGGCTGTGAGGGGGCGTCAGCTCGCCTGCACCTTGATGTCGGGGTGCAGGGCTTCCTTGAGGAAGGATTCGATGTAGGTCAGGGTGCCGGTGGTGGAGCTTGGGCAGCTGCCGCAGGCGCCCTGGTAATGCACGCTGAGCGTGTTGCCCTCAATGCCGATGATATCCAGCCCGCCGCCGTCGTTGGCGAGCGCGGGGCGGATGGCGACGTTAAGGAGCTCTTCGATCACCCGGGTTTTTTCTTCGTCCGAGCAGTTAACGAAATCTTCCTTGTTGAAATTTTCCAGCACATGCGAGGCAACCGGTTCGGCGTGGTCGGGCGTCTGGTAGCCGGTGAGCTTCTCCTCGAGGCATTCGCCAAGCTTATCCATGATGGCGTGCCAGCCCACCACCTTGGACTTGGTGATGGTGACGAAGTTTTCCTTGAAGAACACGTTCTCCACCCCGAAAACGTTGAACAGGGCCTCTCCAAGCGGGTCGCCCTTGGCTTCGTCGGTGGAATTGAAGGTTTTGGTGCCCGACACGATGACCTTCTGGTTCATGATGAACTGGAACGCATCGGGGTTGGGCGTGGGCTGCACCCGCTCGATATGGAAGTGATTTTCCTTGCTCGTCGTGGCGGCGGTTTCCGCCGGCAGCGGGTGGCCGGTGGAGTGGCCGAACCATTTTTGCATCAGCGACCCGAAAAAGCCCATGATAATGTCTCCTGACATCGATAACCAAAACAGGATGCGGCGGCTTAATTCAGCCTGAGCGCATCCATTGCTTCCTTAAAGACTTTAACACTTTTTTCGTCGAATAAGGACAAAAATACCCGCCTGAGCGTGGTCTGGCCTTTAGCATGGTCCCTCACCGCCGCAAGAATCGCGCGTGCCGCGGCCTCGAGCGGGTAGCCGAAAATGCCGGTGCTGATGGCCGGCAGGGCGACGCTATGAAGGCCGAGCTCGTCGGCCCGTTGCAGGCTGCTTGAGACGGCGCTTTTGAGTTTCTTCTCTTCATCCCCCTCGCCCCAGCGCGGGCCCACGGCGTGGATCACGTAGCGGGCCTTAAGCCGCCCTCCCGGGGTGACCACCGCCTCGCCCACCGGGCAGGGGGGAAGCGCCTTTAAGGCCTCCTCGATGGCCTCGCCGCCCCGCCGGCGAATGGCCCCCGCCACCCCTCCGCCCAGGATCAGTTCGGAATTGGCCGGGTTGACGATGGCGTCGGCTTCGGAGAGGGTGATGTCTTCCTGGACGAGTTGAATCTCTGTGCGGTTGATTTTCAGGTGCATGGCAGGGTT
>QJWD01000301.1 GCA_003235465.1 Nitrospirota bacterium
GGTGCATGAGGCAACCCACCATCGCAAGGAGAAACAGCGCAGAAAGAAAATAAGGCGTGTTGGCGTAGAGGTTGGAGATCCTGAGCTGGAACATGCGAGGCTGCGGTTTTCTCAGCCAGTGAATCCTGTCGTAGAAAAGCACCTGCGCGGGAAAAATGAAAAAGTAAGTCAAGAATGCGCACACGATGCCGATCATCGCGATCTGCCCGAACTCGGAGAACCCCCTGAATTCGGAAAACGAGAGGATGGAGAAGACGCTGAGGGTGGTCAGCATGGCGATGATGCTCGATCGCCCCACCTGCGTCATCACGATTTCGATGGCGTCGGCATGGGGCTTGCCCTTCAGCAGTTCCTGCTTGAAGCGGATATAGAGGTGAATGCCGTAATCGATGCCGAGGCCCATGAGGATCGCCACCAGGAAACCCGAGATGATATTCACGTGGCCGATGATGAGCCGGGTGAGGGCGAACGTGTAGGTGAGGGACAGGAGCAGCGGAAAAATAATCAGCGGAATGGAAAACCGCGACCGCGTGTACACGACGATGATGAACGTGGTGATGAACGCCGCCAGCGCCGCCGCCCGCTTGAGGTCCCTGATGATGGTCTTGTTCTCCTCAAGGCGGACGATGAGCGAACCGGTCAGTTTCACCTTGAGGCCGGGGATCTTTTCCACCACGCCCGAGCGCGCGATCTCCTCCTCCGCCGCCTTGACCAGGCGTTCGGTCAGGTCCGTGTCGGTGACGGTGGCCAGGGGCTGCACGAAGATATAGTAATTGTGCTCTCTCTTGCCCTTGTAGTAGGGGCTGATGTCGCCGAAGACGTCGTATTTGTCCGCCAGTTCCGTCAGCTTGCGCGAGTCGAACAAGGCGTCGTCGTTGATGGAGAAGCCGCCGAACTGGCTGCGAACGTAGTCGATGGATTCGTTCACCATGGTTTCGAGTTCGAGAAGATCCTGCCTGGAAGCCAGGTACAACTGGCGGTGGTTGAGGAATTCCTTGGGCAGCTTGTGGTCGACATAGCGGACGCCGGGAAGCGCGCCGAGGCGCCCGGCCAAATCGTCGATCACCTCGCTTACCCGCATCGGGTCGAGGTTTTCCAGCACCACCACCAGCGGGCCGGAGCCGCCGGTCTTGTCCACCACGTCGTTGAACTCCCGCACCAGTTCGAGGTTGTCCGGCAGCAGGTTGTCCATGCGCGGGTTGTAGGTCAGCGAGGACAAGACGAAGGTGGAGACGCAGGAGAGAACGAGGGCGAGCAGGATCAGCGTTCCGGGGTAGCGCCGGGTGATGTTTTTATAGCACCAGCTAAGAAGCGGCTTCATGGCGGATCAGTTGATGGTGGATGGCCAGCGTCGCGGCGAACTGGATGGCGAGCAGCCAGGCCATCGGCCCGAGGGCCTGCTCGATGGTTCCGGTTGCGGCGAACAGCGCGAACAGGAAGAGGACCGCATCGGCCCCGTGCCATTTCCAGAACCGGGCCAGGGCGCCGAATTTTATTCGCCAGGCCTCGCGAGCGCTTCCGATGAGCGGCGTTTCCGACTGTGCGTCCCTTGCCACCGCGGCGAACGCCCGAAGCGAGGTGAAGGTTCCGCGAAAGATCAGGCGCTGCACCTGCAGGTAATAGAAATACAGTTTCGTCAACATCGAAGGGCTGGCCTGGTACCGGTTGTACGTCGCGATGAGGTCCTCGCGGCTCCAGTCCACCCCGCGTTCGACAAGCGCCGTCATGAACTGCTTGCAATAATCGTAGGTGATGGCCCTTAAAATCGTGAACAGGCTGATGATTGCCAATTGCCCGTGATGGCCGCCCAGGCCGATGGCCAGGCCCACCACCACCGCGAGGTAAGCGATATAACCCGCGATGCCGTCGAGCAGGCGGCCCCACTCGCTGGAGCAGTTTTTGGCGCGCGCCAGCTGGCCGTCGGCGCAGTCGAGGATCAGCGTGACCTCGAGCAGGAGGCCTCCCGCGAGCATCGCCCCTGCCGTCCCTTTGGCAAACGCCCACGCCGCCGCCAGCCCGAACAGGATCGAAACATACGTCACCTGGTTGGGCGTCACCGGCGTGTTCCTGAGCGCCGAAACCACGAAGGCGGCAAGCGGGACATTCAGATGCCGGTTGACGGGCTCCACCAGGTCGGGGAGGATATGGGCGGGCTTTTGCTGATCGGTCACGGTTCAGAGCCAGCGGTTTTCCCGGTACCATCCCAGGGTTTGCCCGAGGCCGTCGTGCATGTTGAACTTCGGCTGAAACCGGTAATGCGAGAAAAACTTTTCCGGCGAGGCGGTCCAGGCGCTCTGGCGGATGTCCTTGACGCGCTGCCTGTCGAACAGTGGCGCGTCCTTCCCCAGGCGGCCGAGGGTTTCCATCACCAGGCCGGCGAACGCCAGCGCCCCTTCCGGAAGCGTGACCGACCGGCAGCGCACGTTGAGGTGCTGCATGGCGGCGGCGGAGACCTCGTTCCAGGAGTACACGCGGCCATCGGTGACAAAAAAAATGGCGCCCGGCTCGGGCGGGTTTTCGGCGGCCGCCAGCATCGCCCGCACCAGGTCTTCGACATGGATGAGGGAAAGCGCCCTCGCGCGCGTGCCCACCTGGATGCTGAACCCCTTTTTGATGGCCTTGAGAAAGGTGAAGAAGTTTTCCTCGCGCGGTCCGTACACGACAGGCGGCCTGAGGATGCAGATGGGCAGCGACTTCGAATACAATGTTGCGATCTTCTCGCCCGCCAGCTTGGACTTGCCGTAGTGGGTGATCGGCCGGCAGACGGCGGCTTCGGTGAGCGGCGCGCTGTCCGCCGCGGGGCCGACGGAGGCGAGGCTGCTTAGATGGATGACGCTCCTTAAATTTCCGCCGTGAAGCTGGCAGGCCCGGTACAGGTTCTGGCAGGCTTGGGCGTTGGCGAGAAAATACGCGTTCCGGCTCTTCGCCTTGGTGAGCCCGGCCAGGTGGAAAACGTGCTCGGCCTCATTAAGGGCTGCGGCCGGCGGCTCCTCCTCGGCCAGGTCGGCCACATGCAGGTGGACGCCCGCCCGTTCGAGGCCGCGCGTGTCGCTCGATTTTCGCACCAGGCAATGGACGCGTGCGCCGCGGCCCGTCAGGGCCTCCACCAGGTGGTGCCCGATGAAGCCGGTGCCCCCCGTCACCAGGACGGTGGCCCCGTCAATCGTCAAGTTGTCGTTCATAGATCCTGTGGCGTTTGTATACCGTGCCGCCGATTCTGAGAAGCGGGGCCATCATCGGGGTATTGTCTTCCAGAATCCAGGACATTTCAACCAGGGAAGCGCGAATTCTTGCCAACTCCGTATAGGTTGCATGATAAAACGCCACGTCGATGCCCATGCGCCGAAACGGCTTCTTGATGCCCAGGGTGATCACCCGAAAGCTGCCGATATTTTTTCTGCCGCAAAGAAACCTGAGCCAGCCGAAAGGCAGCAGGCGGCCGTTC
>QJWD01000026.1 GCA_003235465.1 Nitrospirota bacterium
GCATTTTCTGCTCGTCGATGGGGGTGGGCATGGGGGAAACGGCTCCTTGGGTTGGGTACTCGCCGGCCCGTCTGCGGTAGAACCAGGCCGCCACTCCTTATTATATAGCAGGAAATGGGCGAACAGTTCCAGCAATATCCGCCGGGGCGGGTTTCCCGGCGGCCGGGCTGGCGAAACGCCTTGATGTATAATATGCTTCATCAACTGGTTTCACCCCGGAAAAACTCAGGACACCGCGCATGCATCCGGACATCCCCGTCGTCGAATTCAAAAACGTCTCCAAATATTACCGCGAGGGAGGCGCCCGCGTCACCGCGCTTTCGGGCATCGACCTGTTGCTGCGCGCGGGTGATTTCGCTACGGTGATGGGGCCAAGCGGCGGCGGCAAGACCACGCTGCTCAACTGCATCGGCGGGCTCGACACGCCGGACGAAGGCGAAATCCACTTCAGAGGGCGGCCGACGAAAGGCATGGACGACCGCGAGCTGACACGCCTCAGGCGCGAGGAGATCGGCTTCGTCTTCCAGTTCTTCAACCTGCTGCCCACGCTCAGCGTTTACGAAAACGTGGAGCTGCCCTTGCTCATCGGCCGCCGCACCAAGGAAGGCGACACGCGCATTCGCGGCCTGCTCGACTACGTCGGCCTGCTCGGCCGCGCGGGCTCGTTCCCCGCCGAGCTCTCCGGCGGCGAGATGCAGCGCGTGGCCATCGCCCGCGCGCTGGTGCACCGGCCCTCGCTGCTGCTCGCCGACGAGCCCACCGGCAACCTGGACTCTGAAAACGGCGAGCGCATCCTCGAGATCATGCAAACGGCATCGGCGGATTTCAACACCACCGTCGTCATCGTCACCCACAACCCGCGCATGACCAGCGCCGGCAACCGGCATTTCGAGATCCGCGACGGCCGCCTCACCGTCCACGCCTGAGGCATCGGCCGCGCATGAATTCGCCCCTGAGCTTTCAAAAGATTTTTAACGCGCTGATCCTGCGCCCGCTCATCAGGGACGGCTTCCGCACCGCCGTCACCGTGCTCGGGGTGGCCATCGGCGTGGCGGTTTTCTTAAGCATCCGCCTGGCCAACATGCAGACACTGTCCTCGTTCCAGGAAAGCGTGGACCTCGTTCTTGGCCGAGCCGACGCAGTAATCCACGCCGACGGCCTGGGCATCGATGAAAAAATCTTCGCCCGCCTGCTCGCCTTCCGCGACACCATCAAGGCCTACCCGGTCGTCGAGGGCTACGGCCTGGAGACAAAGAGCGGCGAAGTGGTGGAGTTTCTCGGCACCGACCTGTTGCAGGACAGCGGCATCCGTGACTTTTCCCTGAAAACCACCGGGCAGGACCTGGCCGGCCTGCTGCCACTCATCCTCGACCCGGAAGGCGTCATCCTGCCGGAAAAATTCATTCCCGGCACCGCGATCCAGCCCGGCGACACGGTCACCTTCCTCATCAATGGGCGGGAAAAGGCGCTGCGGGTCAACGGCGTCCTCGAGCACCGGGGCATCGCCCGGGCGCTGAACGGCAACTTCGCCCTGCTCGACATCGCCGCGGCGCAAAACATCCTCGGGCGGCTGGGCAAGCTCGACCGCATCGACCTCGAATTCCTGGACGGGGCGCCCTTTACGGCAGTGAAAGAAAAACTGCAAGGCGCGCTGCCGGCCTATCTCAAAATCGAGCGGCCCGAACGCAAGAACCGCCAGGTGGAAAAAATGCTGCGCGCATTTCAATACAACCTGACGGCGCTCAGCTTCGTCGCCCTGCTCGTCGGCCTGTACCTGATCTACAACATGATGGCGCTGTCCGTGGTGCGGCGCAGGGTGGAGATCGCCACGCTGCGCGCGCTCGGGGCGACGCCGGTGATGGTGGCCGGAGTGTTCTTCCTCGAAGCCGGGCTCATCGGCGCGGCGGGCTCCGGGCTCGGCATATTGCTCGGCACCGGATTCGCGCAGGCCGCGCTCGACGCGGTATCGCTCACCGTGAACAATCTCTATGTCGCAAGCCACGCCCGCGACGTCGAGTTTCCCTGGGAGGAAACCGGGCCGTATTTCCTCCTCGGCATGGGGCTGTCGTTCGTGTCGGCGCTGATCCCGGCGTGGGACGCCGCCACCACCTCGCCCGCGCGCGTCATGCGAGTCGGCAGTTACGACCTCAAATTGTTTCGCGGAAGCGGCCGGCTCAACCGCTGGGCGCTCGTCTCGGCGGGGCTCGCCGCCCTGTGCAGCCAGCTGCCGCCCATCGGCGGCTTTCCCTACTTCGGCTTTCTGGCGGTGTTTTTGCTCATCCTCGCGTTCTCACTATTCTCGCCGTCCGCGCTGCTGCTGGCGCGGGCGCTTTTGCACCGGCCGTTCAAGCTCTGGTTCGGCGGCGAGGGCCTCATCGCCTGCATGAACCTGTCGCAGAACGTGGGCCGCAACTGCCTCGCCGTCTCGGCGCTCGCCATCGCCTTCATGATGGTGGTGAGCATGTCGATCATGGTGCACAGCTTTCGCCAGACCGTCACCGTGTGGATCGGTGAAACCCTGAAGGCGGACCTGTTCGGCCGCGTCGCCGGCGGGCGCGACACCGACTACCGCACCACCCTGCCCGCCGAAGGCGCAGAAACGCTGAAAGGCCTGCCCGGCGTGGCGGCGGTGGACCTGTTCCGCGCCATCGACATCGCCTATAACGACCAGCCCGCCGTGCTGGCCACGGGGGATTTCTCCGTCCTCTCCGCGCACGGCCACCTGCTCATCAAAGCCGGAACGCCCGCCAGGGAACTGGCGTCGCGGCTCGTGAACGAAAACCGCGCCATCGTCTCCGAATCGTTTTCCCTCAAGCACGAAGTGAGCGTGGGCGACACGCTGCGCCTCGACACCCCAGCGGGCAGGCTGGCGCTTACCATCGCCGCCGTGTACCACGACTACTCGCGCGAGCGCGGCTACATCGTCATCGACCGCAGCACCTTCCTTGAACATTACCGGGACAGCGCCATCAACAGCTTTGTCATTTACTTAAGCGATAAGAGCCAGCTCGAAAACGTGCGCAAGCACGTGCTGGACACCTTGGGAACAAACATTCATCTAATCCTGCGCTCCAACCGCGAATTGAAGAAAGACGTTCTCGACGTGTTCGACAAGACCTTCGCCATCACCTATTCACTGGAAATCATCGCCGCTGTGGTGGCGGTGCTCGGCCTGTTCAACACGCTGGTGTCGCTGATTCTGGAGCGGCGGCGGGAGATTGGCATATTGCGCTTTCTCGGCGCCTACCGGGAGCAGGTGAAGAAGATGATTTACATCGAGGCCGGGTTGTTGGGAGGCATTGGCGCGGTGCTGGGGCTGGTGGCGGGGTTTCTCGTTTCCTACCTTTTAATATTCGTGATCAACAAACAGTCCTTCGGCTGGACCATTCAGGTGCACCACCCGGCGGGCTTCATCGTCATCGCCACAGCACTGTTCCTCG
>QJWD01000080.1 GCA_003235465.1 Nitrospirota bacterium
CTTCGTGCTCACGCTTGGGATCGTGATCGCCATCGAGAAAACCATCGGCTTTCGGGTTGATCCGGAGTCGGAGGAAATGGGACTCGACACCACCGAGCACGGGGAAACCGGGTACAACATGGTTTAACGAATTCACTCCGGCATAACGGGGTTGACACGGCGGGAAAATCGTCGGAAACTTTCGCGAGGCACCGTCAGAATCTGGCCCCTTGTGCCGATAATAGGGTTGTTAACCGGGCTTATGCCCACCACTCTTAACGAAGAACGAGGAACGACACGATGAAAACCCTGAAGCGAATTCCGCTCCATCTGCTTACTCTCGCCCTCTTGGCCGGCCCGGCAAGCGCCGCCACCATCGAAGTGCTGGACGGGGTGGAACTGCACGGCTTTGCCTCCACATCCTACACCTATAATTTCAACGATCCCGACCCGGCCTCCAATCAAAACCGGATTTTCGACTTCGATCACAACAGCTTCAAGTTCGACGTCGGCGAGCTGGTGCTGCTGAAGGACGCGGGCAACCCCGGCGATATCGGCTTTCGCACCGACATCACCTACGGCTACAGCGTGCCTCCCGTCACCAAGGGCGACCCCGATGCCGATTTCGACATCCAGCAGGGCTATGTGAGCTACAACGCGCCCATTGGCAGCGGCATTAGAATCGACGCGGGCAAGTTCATCACCCACATCGGCGCGGAGGTCATCGAGGGATACGACGGCTGGAACTACAACTTCTCCCGCTCATACATGTTCGGCCTCGCCATCCCGTTCACCCACACCGGCGTGCGCGCCTCCTACGCCCTGAACGACAAGGTCAGCGTGCTCGGCATGGTGGCCAACGGCTGGGACAACAACACCGACAACAACGAAGGCAAAACCCTGGGCCTGCAAGTCGCCTACGCGCCCACCGACACCGTCTCCCTGCTCCTCAACTGGGCGGGCGGGCCGGAGCGGAACGGCTCCGACGACTGGCGCAACATCTTCGACGTCGTCTTCGACATGAGCCTGACGAATCGCACCTCGATGCAGCTCAACTTCGACTACGGCGTCGATGAGAACGGCGCCGGCCCGAACAGCGACGCGGTCTGGTGGGGGCTGGCCGGCATCCTCAGGCACGATTGCAACGACACCTTCTCCATCAACCTGCGCGGCGAATACTTTAGCGATGACGACGGCGCCCGCGCCAACATCGCCGGCGGGCAGAACCTGTGGGAAATCACCGTGACGCCGGAGATGCGCATCAACAAGAACATGCTGGTGCGCCTGGAATACCGCCACGACGATTCGGATGAAGACGCCTTCATCGACGACAACGGCAGCGCCACCAGCAGCCAGGACACGGTGGCGGTCAACGCGCTGTTCTACTTCTGACCTGAATGGGAGGCCGCCCGGCCAGCCCGGGCGGCGCCTGTTTCTCCGAGCCCCGGCCCGCCTCCACGGGCCGGGTTTTTTCTTGCCCCCCACCCGGCCGATTTCAGGTTTATTCCCGCAAGCGAACTGGTTACAATGGGCCATGCATCCAAGGGGCCTGTTTGAACCGTGCTGACCACCATCCAGAGCACCATCGTCACGCTGATGTTCTTAAACGGCGTGCTGTTTCTCGGCCTCAATTTCATCGCCTATTCCATGGTGTTCCCCGGCCCGAAGGGGTCCAAGCGCTGGGGCTACGTGTTCATCAGCGCCGCGGTTCTGGCCTTCATCGCCGAGCAGGAGCACCGGATGATGGTGTCCCTCGACTTTTCCGTTGATACCACCGCCAAGGTGCTGCTCTTTGGCTTCGCGCTGCCGGTGTTCCTCGGGTCCCTGGGGTACTATCGCAGCCGCCGCGGCTACAAGCCGCCCGGCGGCGAGGTGGAGAAAAAATGAACGTGATCGATTTAAGAAGCGACACCCTCACCCAACCCACCCAGGCCATGCGGGACGCCCTCGCAACAGCCGAGGTGGGCGACGACGTGTTCGATGAAGACCCGAGCGTCCACCGCCTGGAGAGCCTGGCGGCGGAAAAGACCGGCAAGCAGGCGGCGCTGTTCGTGCCGAGCGGCACCATGGGCAACCTCGTCGCCCTTCTCGCGCATTGCCAACGGGGGGACAGCGTGCTGGTTGGCGACCGTTCGCACATCTTCCATCACGAGGTCGGCGGCCTATCCGCCATCGGCGGGATGCTCGCGCACCCCCTCGCCAACGCGGAGGACGGCACCATCCCCATCGACGCGCTGGAGGCGGCCATTCACCCGCCGGACATCCACTGCCCGCAAACCCGTCTCATTTGCCTGGAGAACACGCATAACTTCTGCCACGGCTCACCCCTCTCCGCCGCTTACATGGCTGCCGTGGGCGCTTTGGCGAAGCGGAGGGGGCTGTTGCTGCATCTGGACGGCGCGCGCCTGTTCAACGCCGCGGAAGCCCTGGGCGTGACGGCGGCGGACCTCGCGCGCGAGGCGGATTCGGTGATGTTCTGCCTCTCCAAGGGGCTGTCCGCACCGGTGGGGTCGTTACTGTGCGGCACGGGGGAATTCATTCAAAGGGCGAGAAAGTGGCGGAAAATGGTGGGCGGCGGAATGCGCCAGGCGGGACACCTCGCCGCAGCGGGCATCGTCGCGCTTCGCGACATGACCGCTCGCCTGAGGGAGGACCACGAAAACGCCCGGCTTCTCGCCCAGGGCCTCGCCGCCATCCCCGGCATCGAGATCGACCTTACCCGGGTAAAAACCAATATCCTCTTTTTTGCACTCAAGCCTCCGGCGATGAAAGGAAGCGCCTTCCTCGATCTCCTGGAAAAAAATCAAATCAAGATACTCGAGACCGGGCCGGGCGTTTTCCGCGCCGTGCTGCACCGGGAAATATCCAGCGGCGACGTCGCCACCGTGACGGAGACGATCAAAAGGCTGCTTGCAAGCTGAACCCCGCAGGCATTTCAATTTGACAGCCGCCACGGCTTTCATTAGAATGAAAAGCTACATTTGCCCACAGCAAAGGACTATCACCCAATGGAACTCGAAACCCCGGAAATTCTTGATCTCTCCCGCCAGGCGCTGGATGTGGTCAAAAGCCGCTACCTGCTTTGCATCCTCGTATCGCAGCGCATCCACCAGTTGGAGAAGGGCGCTCAGGCCGCCATCGAGGTGGACCCGGATGATTACGCCTCGCCCCATATGTACCTGCCGCTGGCTCTCAAGGAAATCATCGAAGGCAGCATGGACCTCGAGCAGGTGGCGGAAGAAGCCTGAGGCGACAACCGCATTAAGCCCGACAACCAACCGGCCGCGCAAGGCCGGTTTTTTTTTGCCCTTAACCGGCCCCTCCCCCCGCCGCGTGCCGCCCAACGGCGGATTGCCAGAAGCCATCCACCCCCCGCGCCACACGAGTTCAAGGCAAAAAAAAAGCCCGCCTTGCGGCGGGCTTTTCTATTAAGCGCGTGAAGCTTATTTCGGGATGATA
>QJWD01000050.1 GCA_003235465.1 Nitrospirota bacterium
GGGTTTCGACGCTGAAGAGCGGCTGCCCGTAATTGAATGTAAAAACGCGCTCGACGTTGAGCCCGGAGGGGTGGTCGAGGCGCATGGTCACCCGGCCTGTGGGGTTGGCGGGGGACAGCGTCAGCGATTCGGTGTCGGTGGTGTAAAAGGATTTCTGCAGGAGGCGCGTCACCTCCCAGTCGCTGGATTCCATCGCCAGCGGCCAGTTACCCTTGCCGTCGTGGTTGACCAGGTCGACGGTGTTGCCCTGGTCGTCATGATAACGGGAAAGAAGGATCTTTCTCACCGTCGCGCCCTGGTTGGACAGGTCGTACTCGATGCCGTTGCCCATCACCCGCACCACGGTTTCGCTGCCCTCGATGACATCCCGGACGGGATCGGCGGCCTCGCCTTCGGCCTCTTTGCCCGGCTCCCCGGTCAGGGCGGGCTCCGCTGTCCCGACGATATCGCCTGTTTGGGCGTTTTTAGCCTGTTCCTGGGCGGGCGGGGTTTCCGGCGGCGGTTCCTGAACCAGGGAAAGGAAATACCCCCAGCCAAAGAACACAAAAAGCGAAAGGACAAATGCTAGCAGCACCCTGTTTTCCAATGGGCTTCTCCGGGTCTATTTGATGGGGTCGAAACCACCGGGGTGGTAGGGGTGGCATTTGAAAAGCCGGACGAGAATCAACCCCACGGCCTTGGGCAGGGCGAACCGCCCGAGGGCGCATGCCGCGTATTCCGAACACGACGGATGAAAACGGCAGGAGGGCACGAGCAAGGGCGAAATGAATTTTTGATAGCCCCTGATGAATATTATGAAAAGCCTGTTCAGCATGGATTTTGAATTGACCGCTTAAGAAAGGGGGAAAGGGGGTGGAGTCAACGCAGGTTGAGAAGGACCTTGGCTAATTTCTTCTCGAGAACGGAAAACGGCAGGGCGACGAGGTCCTTCCCCGATATCACGACGATATCGACCGCAGGCCCGATGGAGCCCTTGAGCAGCCTGAACGCTTCACGTATTTTCCGCTTTGCCCGGTTTCTCGCCACCGCGTTGCCGATTTTTTTCGAGGCGATGATGCCGAGCCGACGCCTTCCCAGGCTGTTGGGCTGGGAAAAAACGGTGCAGATCGAATCGATCCTTTTTTTCCGCCCGCGGTCCATCACCTGCTTGAACTGGGTCCGCGTTCTCAGCCGTTCACTCTTCGTGAAAGTGAAATCGGCCATGCGTCAAACGGTCAGCCGCTTGCGCCCCTTGCGCCTTCGGTTGGCCAATACCTTGCGCCCTCCGACGGTGGAGTTTCTTTTGCGAAAACCGTGCGTCCGTTTTCTGCGGATATTTTTGGGTTGATAGGTTCTTTTCATGGTCCTTTTCACCAAGCAGGCAGGGGGCGCGCTGGCAACCGCAAGAAAAACAGGGGTTTTAAGCCAGCCCTCCGTGCCCTTTTTAAGAGTACCGGTGATTATTTCACCCGCACCCGCCCTTGTCAAGCGGGAATTCCAGCAGGCGCGGCCCGAAGCGCGGGCGCGCTCGCCCGTTTCTTTTGAATTTGAACCGTTTATCGGCTGGCCGAGGGAGCCCCGCGGGCGAGTTCCAAGCGCCGGCAAAAACCCGCGAAGCCCCTGATTTTAACTGTTTTCAAATATGGAATTATAGTGTAAACTATTAAAATTCAATGTCCAATTTATGGGGGATGTGATGGCAGAGTTTATCAGGATGGAAGGCGTCGAAAAGGAAAAAGCTTCGATATTCCATAAGAATATCCGTTGCCTGAAGCCTCTTTTCGGCAGCCTCGTTCTTTCATTTTCGCTGGTTTCCGGGGTTTTGCTCGCCCACCCGGCCCACGCCGCGGACGACCTTGATGATCTGGAGTTTCCGGGCGCCGACCAGTTGCACCCGATGGAGCTCGCCGGCCTCTCCACTGGCGGCCTCAAGCTGGATTCCAGGCAGGCTTCAGGCGGCCTCGTCAACCCGCAAATCACCCGATCCAAGCTGCGGATGGCGGGGTTCATCATTCCCGAAACCGAATCCGTCGCCTCGATCATCGGCAGCACCATCAACAGCGACGCCATGAAGACCGGCAGCATCGTTTTTATCGACATCGGCAGAAAACAGGGGGTGGTGGAAGGGGATCTTTTTTCCGTCTTCATCAAGGACGAACTGATAAGACACCCGCATGAAATGGTCGAAAGCCCAGAAGCGGCCCATTATTACGAGCGACCGCTGGGCCTGCCAAGCCAGACCTACTTCACCGCCATCGGCCGGCCCATGGGTTACATGGTCGAAATTCTGGGCACCCTGGAAGTCATCGAAACCACGGACGACATGTCCAAGGCCATCGTGCAGGAATCGTACTCGGACATCCCCTTGGGCAGCCTGATCACCCCTTACCAGAAGACGCCCGATCCCGTCACCAGGCAGCAGCCGAAGGAAAACATGAGCCTGGAAGGCGTCGTCGTGGCCATCAAGGGGAAAAAATACGCGGGCGGTTTAACCGACATCGTGTATGCGGACTTCGGCAGCAAGGACAACGTGACACCCGGAGACCGCTTCGAGGCCTACATCATTCCCACCACGGACACCAAGGTGTGGAATCATCTCGACCCGCTCAGCAAACCGCTGATGACCCAAGTGGTGGCCCAGCTTCAGGTCCTGGCCACCCAGGAAGACACCGCGACGCTTTACGTGGAAAAAAATGAAAACATCGTGGAGGTCGGGCAACGCCTCCGCTACAAGCCCATCGCCGGCGTCACGCAGGCTCCCAACGTGGCCGCTCTCGGTGAAGCCCCCACTTACATCATGGAAGAGGGGTTCCGGGAAGAGTCGGTGGGTGCGGGCAATGGCGAAGTGAGCGATGATGAGATCGCGGAACCCTTCCCCTTCGCGGGCCAGGGCGGGGAAAACGGCGCGGGTGAAACCGGTGCCGATGGCGCGGGCCGGGGCGCGGCGGGTTCCGGCGCGGACGAAATGGGCGCCGATGGCTTAACCGCCGGCGGCGCGCAGGCCGAAGAGGCCAAGCTGCTGGACTTTCACCCGACCACCGAACTCAAGGACATTCTGTTCAAGTTCGACCGCTTCGACCTCGACGAGGCGTCCATCACCCTGCTGAAAAACAACGCGCAGTACCTCAAGGAACACCCCACGGTCAAGATCCAGATCCAGGGCCACAGCGACGAGCGCGGCACCAACAACTACAACCTTGCCCTGGGCGAGCGGCGATCCACCTCGATCAAGAATTTCCTCGTATCCCAGGGCATCGAGCCCGAAAGGATTTTCGTCCTGAGCTACGGCGAGGAAAAACCCTTCTGCTTCGAGAACAACGAAAGCTGCTGGCAGCAAAACCGCCGCGCCCACTTCATGGTCACCGAGGAACACGGCGAAAGCAAGTTCTGAGCCTGTCTCCCCCCTGCGACACCACGAAACGCTTCCCTTTGCCAGGCCC
>QJWD01000205.1 GCA_003235465.1 Nitrospirota bacterium
TAGACCCAGGCGGTGGCGATGGGAAAGCCCGGAAACACCAGGAGAACATAAAATTTTTCAGCGGGTTGCACGCTTTCCAGGATCTCCCCCCGGCCGCGCCCAATGGCCAGGGGAGACACCAGGAAGAACGGCACGTCCGAACCCAGCCTGGCCGCCAGGGAAAGCAGGTTTTCGCGCGGCAGTTTAAGGTCCCACAGCACGTTCAGCCCAAGCAGAAGAAGCGCCGCGTTGCCGCTGCCGCCGCCAAGCCCCGCGCCGGCGGGTATCCGCTTGTTGAGCCGGATGCGCACCCCGAGGCGGCCCCCGCCGCTTGCCTCGGCGCGCAATAGCTCGGCGGCGCGCCAGACGAGGTTCGTCTCGTCGAGGGCGATGCCCGGCGCGTGGCCGACGAGTTCGATGCCGGTGCCGCGGCGTTCAAGCTCGATATCGTCGTACAGCGACACCATCTGGAAAAGCGTTTCCAGCTCATGGTAGCCGTCGTCGCGTTTGCCGAGGATCTTAAGACCCAGGTTGATCTTCGCGGGGGTTTTGAACTTAAGGCACTGCACCGGGATCACCCGCCCGCCTGAGCGGCCTTCGGGGCGGGGGAATCGAACGCGCCCTCAGGCAGGCCGACATTGATCGACGGGTTGTTGTACTCGAGGGTCACCGTCTCGCCGCGCGAGGGGAAGCTCAGGAAAAGGCGGTGGGGAAAATCCCGCTCGCCGACTTTTTTGTAATCCTCCCAGCGCACCTCGTATTCACCGTCCTTACGGCTGAGCCTCTCGGGCAAATAGGTGAACGCGCCGACCTCGATGTCCAGTTTCTCCCCCGTGCCGGGGCGGGTCGCCTGAATCAGGTAGCGCGTCTTGTCCAGACTCAGGCGCGCCGCGTCTATCCTGAGATCCTCCGGCAACCGGCCGAGAAAGACCCCGGCGTATTGCCTGATATCGATGCGCGTGCCCACCGTCCGCTCCATGGCGTCCCACACCGCCTCGCCCTCCAGCGTTCTGTTCCGCCCGGGATCGTAGAGCAGCGTTTTCGCCGGCGAGTGAATGAAAACGCCGAGCGTTTGCCCGAACATGCTGAGGGTATCCAGGCGCACCGAGTTCGCGCCCTCGACGAGCAGCACCTGGTTGAAGCTCACGCGCCGCTTGCCATCCACCGTGGTTTTGACGAAAGACTTGAGATCGCGCACCCCTTCCTGCCGGCTCAGGATCCGCGCCTTGAGTTCGCCAAGGGAGATGGTTTCTTCCCCCCCGCTATCGGGGAGGGTCTGGCAGGCGGCGGCAAGAAACAGGGCCGCGAGCACGAGGCCGCGGGCAAAGAGGGGTTTCATCGCGGGAACGGGCCTCCCTCATGGGGAGGGTAGAAAGGGATCACAAACCCTTGTTGAGAAGTTTGTCCACCTTGTCGATTTTCTCTTGCAGGGTTTTCTGGTCGGGCATTTCGCCGTCAAAATCCTCCTTCTTGATGCGCGTGAGCGACAGGCTCATGCGCCAGGCGTCGCCCGCTTCGGAATAGTTCCGCAGCGAAAAATGGATATCGCCCAGGTGGTCGTAAAGGACGGGGTCGGGCGGCGTGTAAACCATGGCCTTCTTGATTTCGCTGAGCGCCTTTTTCGGCTCGCCCTTCTTGAAATAGATCCACCCCAGGCTGTCGAGAAAGTAGCCGTTTCTCGGCTGAATGGCCAGCGCCTTGTTCAGGTGCTCGAGGGCCTTGTCGAGGTAGCGCCCCTCGAGAGCGTACATGTAGCCGAGGAAATTGTGCGCGTTGGAGTGCATCGGGTTCAGTTCGATGGCCCGCTGCATGTTCTCGATGGCGCCGTCGAACTCGCCCGCGCGCTCGAGCAACGCGCCGAGTTCGAAATAATAGGAATCCTTGTTCGCGTTCAGCGTGATGGCCTGGCGCATGGCCTCGATGGCCGGACCGTAACTTTCAATCGACATGTGGGCGAGAGCCAGGGAGTGATACAGGCTGTCGTTGCCGGGCTCGATGGAGATGGCCTCCTGGATCAGGGGAATCGCCGCTTCGGTCTCGCCGTTCAGGCTGTAAAGCCTGGCCATGTAGGTGATGATCTCAATCGAATCGGGTTTGATCTTGCGCAGCGTCTCGAATTCGTCGATCGCCTTGTCGAGGCGGCCGAGGATCTCGTAGATGCGGGCCATCAGCACGTGCGGCTCCTGGCTCTCCTTGCCGACGAGCATCAGGCGGAACTCCTCCAGGGCCTTCAGGTACATCGCCTGCTCGAAATAAACCGTGGCGATTTCGAGATGCACGTTCGGGTGGTCGAGCAGCTCGGGAGGAATGCCCTGGTGGTCCGCCGTATCGGTCTTCGGGATGCCCCACTGGCGGATCACCTCGAGGTGGTCGCGTATCCGCCGGTTGCCCGGTTCGAGCTTGAGCAGGAGGTTGTATTCCTTGATCGCCTCGTCGACCTTGCCGGTCTTCTCAAGCACCCAGGCGAGGTGCTCGCGCGCCTCGACGAAATTCGGCTTGAGGGAAACCGCTTTCCTGAATTCCCTTTCGGCATCGCTCAATTGCCCCGAGCGCAGCGCCTCGCGCCCCAGGTGATGGTGGCCAAGCGGGTTGGACGGTTCGACAAGCACCACCTTGTCGAACATTTTGCGCGCCTCTTCGTACTCGCCCTGGCTCACGTAGAGGGTGCCGTTCAACAGGTAGGCGCGCGAGCCGCCGGGGTCGGCCTTGATCACGTTGCCATAGTAGGTGTGAGCGCGTGCCGTTTCGCCGCGCGCGGCGAGCACGTCGGCCAGAATCATGTTGAGCGTCATGTTGTCCGGAAAGTGCTCCAATCCCTTTTCGCACACCGAGATCAATTCTTCGATCTCTCCCTCTCTCAGGAGATGGATGGCGAGTTTTTCCCTCAGGTTTTCCACCTTCGGGTCGTACGCGACAGCCTGGCGGTAATTGGCGGTGGCCTCTTCAAACTTGTATTCGCGCTCGGCCTTGAGGGCGATCAGGTAATGGTAATAGGAGCGCGGATCGCGGGACCCGGCAGCGCCCTCCTTGTCTTGAACGCGCATTTCCCTCAAGGCGTAGGACGACGACAGGTCGATAGTGGATGGCGTTGAAATTTCGCCGTCCGGCAAGGTGCTGCAGTTGGCGATAAAGAGACAGCCTAGGAGAAGCGGCGCCACGCCCGACAGTTTCCCCGCCAGGCGGGAGAGGATACTCTTCAGTTCCGGATCTTTGATCATCTCTAGGTTTCCTTCCAGGTCATCCCTTTGCCCAAGCCGCCGGATGGCGGGCGCCGGTACGGGTTTAGCCCGTTCGGGTATCTTGAGTTGGGGAGAACCGGATGCAAGTTTGAACACCATGCGCTCCATGCCTTCAATCCCGGTCTGCCGTTTCATCTCTTTGAGGATTTTTTGCCTGAGGTTGCCAAGCGGCGCCATCCATTCCTTTCCC
>QJWD01000110.1 GCA_003235465.1 Nitrospirota bacterium
AAACAGTTCCGAAGACCGATGCTCTATCCACTGAGCTACAGGCGCACAAACGTGGAAGAATGATAACTTCTCCAATTATAACGGGGAATGCAGGGAAATGCTATCAGTACGGTTTGGGATTCGGGATTTTGAACTTTGAGTTTGAGTCTGGGGTGGGTGGAGGGAATTGAACCCTCGATCTTCAGGGCCACAACCTGACGCCTTAACCTCTGGGCTACACCCACCACGAACGACGCATTTAGAATTATAGCTGATTTCGGAACGTGGTTTCAATCGGGGCGGGGTGTTTTCTACTGGGTGATGATGGTGATGGCTTTCTGCGGGCAGACGCGGACGCAGTCGCCGCAGGCACGGCAGGACATGGGGTTGGTCATGGGCACCTCGCCGGGCTTTTCCTGCTTCAGCAGCTTGCGGGGACAGGCTTTCGCCGCGGGGCATTCGCCGCACAGCTCCGGCTTGCACCTATTGAAATCGATAAGCGCCATCTTGCTCGGCATGGTTATGAGGCCACCGCGGCTTTATGCGAACGCGAGTGTTGCTGGCAAAGCTCGGTGACAAGGATGTTGAGCGCCAGCTCGCCGTCGTAATGGCCGGTCTTAATGGCGAGGTCGGTATCGAGCATTTTTTCGTAGACCTCTTTGAGCCGGGGCAGGGTGTAGCGGCCGGCTTGCTCCAGCGTCTTGCGGACGATGAACTCGTGGGAGATGACCAGCCGTCCGCCCATCTCCGCCTGGGTGAGCTTCTGGGCTTTCAGCTCGCGGATGCGGACGATGAGGCGCATCTGGCGGTTCAGCATGGCGAGGAGCGAAGTGGGCGTGGCGCCTTCCTTGAGGAGCTGCTGCATGGTTGATTCGGCCTTCTGGAGATTGAACTCCACGATGGCGTCGACCATGCTGAAAACGCTCGTCTGCTGGTTGTAGCTGACGAGGGTCTGAACGTCCTTTTCTTCGATAGGGCGACCGTCGGTGTAGAGCACCAGCTTGCCGATTTCGGATGACATGAACCAGAGGTTGCTGCCGATGAGCCGCGCCAGCAGGTTGACCGCTCCCGGTGAAATACTCCCACCTTCATGCGCGACACGCTCGTTTATCCAGTTTCTGAGCTCGGCGGCGTTGAGCAGGGGGAAATTTTTAGTCCGTGCCTTCGCGGCGACCATTTTCAATAACGGGTTGCCGGTCTTGAGGTCGCTTTCGACGAGCACCAGGACGGTGGACTCGGGAAGACGGTTCATGATTTCGCCGAAGGTTTCCATGGCGACAGGCGTGCCGGCAGATTTTGCACCGGAACGGGCGGGGCGTTCCTTCGAGGCGAACCTTTCGAGCAGGCCGTGAATGATGACCAGCCGCTTATCGGCGAGGAAAGGCACGGTCTCGCAGGCCGACTGGAACTCGTTGAGACCTACTTGCTTCCCTTCGAGGACGACGGTATTCGTCGCCAGGACGGACGGGTCGCCCGACTGCTTTTTGATGTTCTCAAGCTCCTGCGCAATAGAGAAGTCGTCAGGACCGGAAAAAATATACAGCAATTTACACGCCTCAGATTAAATGATAAAAAAATTAAAATAACATGACTGTGACGATTGATACACTACGCGGGCATGACGCCGTGCTTTTTAGCGGGACGGCTTTCCTGCTTGGTGATGACCTGCTCCAGCGCGGCAATCAGGACTGGCCTCGTTTCCGCCGGGTCGATAATATCATCGACGTGGAGGTTTTCCGCGGCGCGGTAGGGGTTGGCGAACTCCTCGCGGTACTGCCGGATTTTCTCCTGCAACAGTTCTTCGGGGTTGGCGGACTTTTCAAGCTCGCGGCGGAAGATAATCGGCGCGGCCCCCTCGGCGCCCATGACGGCGAGCTCGGTCGTGGGCCAGCAGAAAACGGCGTCCGCACCAAGGTCTTTGGAGCACATACCCAGGTATGAGCCTCCGTAGGCCTTGCGGATGGTCAGAGTCAGCTTGGGCACGGTGGCCTCGGAGTAGGCGAAGAGCATTTTTGCGCCGTGGCGAATGATGCCGCCCCACTCCTGGTCGGTGCCGGGCAGGTAGCCGGGGACATCGACAAGGTTGACGACGGGAATGTTGAAGGCGTCGCAGAAGCGGATGAAGCGCGAGGCCTTGTCGCAGGCATCGATATCCAGAGCGCCGGCTTTGGACATCGGCTGGTTGGCGATGATGCCGACAGTGTAGCCATCGAGGCGCGAGAAACAGGTGATTATGTTGGTGGCGAACTGCGGAAAAAGCTCGAAGTAGTTCTTCTTGCCGTCCTGTCGACGGTCGAAAACGCCTTCGATGATTTTGTACATGTTGTAGGGCTTGTTGGGGGACGCCGGGACGATGTCGAAAAGCGCGTCATCGGTGCGGCCGGGTTTGTCTCCCCAGTCCACCCTCGGGGGTGGTTCACGGTTGCTGGAGGGCATGAAGCCCATCAACTCACGGATGTTTTCGAAGCATTCCGCCTCGCTGTTTTCACTGCGGCAGACGACGCCGGCTTTCTTCTGGGCGACGCCTGCCCCGCCGAGGTCCTCATCTGAAACGTCCTGGCCGGTGGTGGCCTTGACGACGCGCGGCCCGGTGATGTAGGCGAAACTGATGCCCTTAACCATGAAGATGAAGTCCATCAGCGCGGGTGAATAGACCCCGCCCCCGGCCGTCGGGCCGAGGATGGCGCAAATCTGGGGAATCACACCCGAAGCCAGCGTGTTGCGGCGGAAAAGCTGACCGTAGCCAGACAGGGAGTCGACGCCGTCCTGGATGCGGGCGCCGCCGGAATCGTTCAGACCGATGACAGGACACCCCGCCCTCATGGCGCTATCCATCAGGTCGCAAATCTTTTTTGCCTGTGTCTCCGCCATGGTACCGCCCATGCTGGTGAAGTCCTGCGAGTAGATGTAGACCTTGCGTCCGGCGATTTTGCCATAGCCTGTGACGACGGCATCGGCGGCAACATCTTCGTAGGCTATGTTACGGTTGCGCACGAACATGCCGGTTTCGCGGAAAGTACCTTTATCGAGCAAGAGGTCGATGCGCTTGCGAGCTGTTAGCTTGCCACGTTTCTCCTGGGCGGTGACGCGCTCCGCGCCCCCCATGCCCATGATTTTTTCCCGGCGGGCTCGCAGGTCGGCCAGTTTCTGGTCCCTGATTTGTTTGTCGGACTCCATGCGGTACTCCTGTCGGATGTTGTTATGCGAGGCAAGAGATGATTAACCATTTTATCACGGGAGTCGAGGGCGATGTAATGGTCTTACGCCGATGCGCCGTCAGGTTTCTCTTCTTTGCCCCAGTTCTGCATGAGCTTCTTGATGCGCTGGGCGAGCTCGGGGCTGGCGCGCAGCCTTTCGATAAAAATCGGGCAGCCTTCAAGCAGCGAGTTCTGGGCGGCGGCGGCCATATTGGAAAGAAGGTTCTGCATG
>QJWD01000403.1 GCA_003235465.1 Nitrospirota bacterium
CAGGATGCCGAGGAATTTGCGTTTCTGTTCCATGATCTTTAAGGCCCCTCCCGCCCGCGAGGTCAGCGGGTTTTTTCCAGCGCCTTGATCTTGGCCGCCTTGAATTCCTGATGCGGGATGTGCATGGCCTTGGTGATGCGGCGAATGGCTTCCGATTCCTGATGGGAAATCCTGCCGTCGGCGATGGCCATGTCGAAAAAGCTGCTCATCAAAGCCTGGCGGTTGTTGTAGGTCAGGGTTTGGTTAACCTGGGTCATCACCTCGTGAAAATCGAACCCCTGGCGCACCTGCTCTTCCACCACATCGAGGAGCATCGCCAGGTGATCGCCCTTGTACGAAAACCGCCTTGAAAGGATGCGCTCCAGGGAGCGCCGTTCGTCTTCATCGAGCCCGCCCTCCTCGCTCGCCACCGAGGCTAGCAGGGTGCCGAGCAGGCACAGGTGGTAGATTTCCTTGTCGGACAGGTCCACCTTGTGGCCCCGCCGGGCGCTCTTTCTCCGGACCTTGTCCAGCACCCGGCGCTTGAAGTATTTTTCCAGATCCGGGTCGATGTCCGCCGCGCCGCTCCACAGGGTGCGGGTGAAGAAGTTCCGCAGCCGGCCAAGCGACCGCTTCGTCGGCGACGATTTTTCGAGCCAGCTGGTGAACTGGCGCGCCAGCTCCCGCTCCTCCTCGGTCACGCGCTTTTTCGCGCCCGCCATCTCCTCGAGCGCCTGGACGATCTCCTCGCGCTCGGCGGGCGAGGCCAGTTCGTCGATGAGCTGGCGGAACAACTCGTCGCGGTGCGCCGCCGAGACGGGAGCCTCGAGGTACGGCGCGAGCTGGTGGACATCGTGCCTGTCCAAGCCGAATTTCCGGTAAAAGGACTTGAGCAGGTTGAGCTCCTCGTGGGTGACTTCGCCGTCGGCCCAGGCGATGACGCTCAACACTTTTAAAAATGTAAGGTGTTTGAATTTCGACATGATCACTCCAAAAATCTGCCATCCGGCCTGTTGACTATGGATGGCCGCGTTAAAAATGTAAGGTGCTTGAATTTCGAATGCATCTCTCGGGAACCCGGAGCCCCTCTTAATCGACGCGGTTCAGCCACAGCCGCCCGCGCCGCCGGGGTCCGTTTTCGATGCCGAACAGGTCGAGGAAGTGGTCCTGATCGACATCGGCGAACGCCATCTCGGCGAACCGGTGAAAGCCCGGCAGGCGGCGGAGCGTCTCGTTTGAGAAGCGCCACTTGCCCCGGCCTTGCAGGTAAACCGTTCCGCCCTGGTTGAGGAGCAGGATATCCGGCACGGTGTCGCCGTTGGCGTCGAGCAGGTACACGTTAAGCCCCGGCTGCCCGGGCAGGCCTGGGTGAGACCGCTTGCGAAACTCGCCGCTGCCGTTGTTCTCGAGGAAATACGCCGTTTCGCCCGAAGTGGGCGCGGGGTCTAAAATGCGCCGGTTGACCACCAGCAGGTCGTTATCGCCGTCCATGTCGAAATCGGCCCAGTCGGCGCTGACGGTCTCATCCTTGATGGCGGGCAGGGCCGTTCGCGTGGCATCGGCAAACTTGCCGAGGCCGTTGTTCAGGAACAGGCGGTTCTGCCCGTTTCCGTAAAGAAGGAACAGGTCGCGTATGGAATCGCCATCGTAATCGGCGTAGGACACCCCGGATATCCCCGGCGGCGCGCCGGGAAGGAGCAGCCGTGAATGGTCGCGAAAATCGCCCTTGCCGTTGTTGATGAAGAGCTGCGCCTGGCGCTCATCCGGCTGGCCCTCGCTATCCCTGACCAGCGGGCCGCTGAACAGGAGGTCGACGTCGCGGTCGTCGTCCACATCCATGAGGTCGACCCTGCGAATTCCGCCGCGAACCGGAGGCAGCGAATAGTTGACCTTCTCGTAGAAATAGCCCTTGCCGTTATTGAACAGGAGCCGCACCCGGCTTGCCTTCTCGGAGTTCAGAATGAGGATCAGGTCGGCGGCGCCGTCGCCGTCGAAATCGCCCATGGCGAGGGAGGACACTTCTTCACCGGCCTCGGCCACGATCTGCTCGTCATGCGTCTGTTCGAGCTTCACCCCCTGCGGGTTGTAATAAATCGCGACGGCCTTGCCGCGCTCGCCGCGGTCCACCAGAAGCAGAAGGTCGGCCTTGCGGTTCCTGTTGACGAAGGAAAAGGTTGCGTGCAGGATCGGCTCCGGCAGGTTCCCGGGGATCAGCTTGCTGGTGGCATCTACGTAGTGCTGGCGGTGCGGGTTATCAGCCACCGAAGGGTCCTTGCCGCAGCCCGCCAGGGTGAGCCCGCCTGCCATAAGGAGCGCGATCACGGAAAATGCTTTTCTCTGCATTCGGTTCGTCACTCGCGCTGGGTTCATGGCGTGGCCCTTCGCGGAAGAGGCGGGCCTGGGCCCCGCTCCTCCACCTTTACAGAGTGGCAAAAGTCACGATTATAAAGGAATCGCCCGGCGCTGGCAAAGTTATCGGGCAACCGGCCGGGTGCCGTCCGCCTTCTGGCCGCCCTGCCCCGCCGGAACCTCGGCGTCACCTAAAAGCCCTTCCGCGGCCCGCTTCTCCCACGCCGTCCAGCCCGCGCTTTCGAATTTCGCGCCGAGGGCGCTTTCGAAGCCATGGCGAAACGCCGCCTTCAGGGTCTCGGCCGATACCGGCGCGGGCAGCCATTCAAAGAGCGCCGTCGTGTGGCGCGTCAGGAGTTCCCTCGCCCGTTGGCGGACGGCGGCGCTCTCATAAAGAAAGAGATCCGAGGCGAGCTCGCCGGGAAGCTCAAGCGGCAGCGAACCGTGCTGCAAAAAGGCGCCGCGCACCCGGCGCTGGGCGCTCGCCAGGAGTTTCCTGCCGCCCACGCTGATCTCGCCGTGGTTGAGCGTCGCGAAACACGCGGGAGAGCGAAGCGCCCCCGGGCTCCTTTCGGCGGCGGCCCCGGCCACCCCGAGCCGGGCCAAGGCGGCGGCAAGCGCCCCAGCCACCGCATCGTGGGTGGCTCTTAAGCCGCCGGCAAACGGGGGCTGATCGAGCGGCGCGGCCACGCTGTAGGTGAACTCGACGTGGTGGTAGAGCGCCCGCCCCCCGGTGGGTCTTCGCACCACCCAGACCCCGCACCGACCAGCCTGAACGATATCCACCACGGCTTTCGGGTCCTGAAAATAGCCGAGGCTCACCGTGGGCTGACGCCAGCGGTAAAGCCTGAGGGTGGGCGGCACCCGGCCTTCGGCCACGGCGAGCAGGAGCGCGTGATCGCGCGCCATGTTCATCGCGGGCTCCCCCGGCCCGTCGTCGATGAGTCGCCACGCCGTCATGAACGCCGCCTCATTGAGAAGCCCGGAAAGGGCGGGACTTTTGCTTTGACTCCCACTTGGCCATCCTTTACTCTGAGGATCGATCCAGAAATATCCGCCAGGCCCTAAGCGCTC
>QJWD01000240.1 GCA_003235465.1 Nitrospirota bacterium
TCGATGTCGTGACGTTTCTTTTATACTTTGCGGGTCACTATCTGTCGGGGCCCAGGCAACGTTTGTCGGAAAGAAAGACGCGCATCGCCAGAAGAAAAATCTCTCAGGGGGATATTCCCAATGATATTGTGGAATTTGTAAACCTCGTTGCGGAAGCGTAAAGCCTGGCCGAATACGACCCATTCCCCCCGCCTGTTTCCGTTTTTCCGCCGACCGACCCTTTCGGAAACCTCAAATCCCACCACGGGCGCTCCCAGCCCGGCCTGCCAAGGGGCAAAGGCAGGCCCTTCTTCAGAAGATCTCTTTCACAACACCATCGCCCCTCAATGCCACGATGGGGCACGATGACTCAATTTCCAGATGGAGCGGCATTCCGGAGAGGATGCGACTAGATTACTTCGAGTGCGTGCCGTCGCAGAAGGGCGGGTTGCCGGTTTTGCCGCAATCGCAGATGGCGACGCGCTTGTTGCTGTCGATCACGCATTCCTTGGGCGATTTGCCGGTGTTCTCGCGGTCGTGCGAGCCGTCGCAATAAGGTTTGTTGGCGGATTCGCCGCAGGTGCAGTAATATTTAATTCCGGGCGTTTCTTCGATGATGTGGGGCGAATTCTGGTAGGCCATGGTTTCCTCGGCGAAAAAGGATTGATCTGGGCGATTGTGAAATTCGCAGATTTCGCTCGGGTTGTCAAATTTAAATGGCGGGCGCGAAAGGCGGTGCGCGTGGGTCTGGTCACACCTCATGGGGTGGCGGGGGCGAAGCGATGAAGGTGCTCATCACAGGGGCCACCGGCTTCATCGGCCGCGAGGTCGCAAGGCGGCTCGCCGGGCTCGGCCACGAGATCGCCGTGCTCACCCGCGATGTGCGCTCGGCCGGGGTGCGGCTGCCGGTGGCGGCTCGCATCCATTCCTGGGACCCGGAGGCCGGCGAGCTGGATGCCGCCCTGCTCGCGGGCGTGGACGCGGTGGTGCACCTCGCCGGCGAGAACGTGATGGCGGGGCGATTAAGCGCCCGCCGGAAGCGCCGCATCCTGAATTCGCGGGTGGCGGGAACCCGCCTCCTGGTTTCCGCCATGAAGGGCCTGGCGAGGCGGCCGCGCGTTTTCATCGTCGCCTCGGCGGTGGGGTATTACGGGGACACGGGCGAGGCGGAGCCTGCTGAAGACGCGCCCGCTGGTCACGGTTTTCTCGCGCGGGTAGCAAAAGAGAACGAAGAGGCGGCGCAGGTGGCACAGGCGCTGGGCGTGCGCACGCTCAGGCTTCGCATCAGCGTCGTGCTCGGCGGCGAGGGCGGTGCGCTTCGCTTTATGCTGCCGCTGTTCAGGATGGGGCTGGGCGGCAGGCTGGGCGGCGGCCGGCAGGGGATGAGCTGGATTCATCTCGAGGACCTTGCGGCGCTGTTCGCCCGCGCGCTGGAGGACGAGGCCCTGGAAGGCGCGATCAACGCGGTGGCGCCGGAGGCGGTGACGAATCGCGATTTCAGCCGCGCGCTGGCGCGCGCCGTCGCCCGGCCGGCCTTGTTTCCGGTTCCCGCGCCGCTCCTCAAGCTTCTCCTCGGCGAGCTTGGCGGCGTGTTGCTCACTTCCCAGCGCGCCTCCGGCAAGCGGCTCATGGCCCTCGATTTCGAGTTCGCGCATGCCGGTCTTGATTCGGCGCTCGCGAACATCGCCGGCCAGGAGGGGCATGTGTGGACGACGGAGCAGTGGGTGCCGGTGCCGCGCGCCGAAGCCTTCCAGTTTTGTTCCGACCCCGGCAACCTCGAACGGCTGGCGCCGCCGCATATTCATTTCCGCATCCTTGCGGTTTCCGCGCCGACTCTTTGTCCCGGCGCGACGCTGGACTACAGCCTGCGGCTGCACGGCGTGCCGTTTCGCTGGCAGACCCGGATCGAGGGCTGGCAGCCGGACGAATGGTTCTCGGACTGCCAGTCGCGCGGGCCCTACAGCTACTGGCGGCACCGGCACGAGTTTCACGAAAAGGACGGCGGCACCCTCATCCGCGACCGGGCGCACTATAAAATTCCCCTGGGCGCGGCGGGCGATTTATTCCTGCACCCGTTCATCCGCGCCGATCTGGAGAAAATCTTCGGCTACCGGCGCGACAAGATCGCCGAATTGCTCGGAGGCCCGCTTTGATCAGCCGCCGAAGCGCAGGCTGAGGCAGGTCAGCCCGCCATCGGCTTTTTCGAACTCGCGCATGGAAAGCGTAACCACGCGAAAGCCGCGCTTCTCGATTTCCTTCCGGACGCGCGGAAACCCCTTAGCCATCAGCACGGTTTCGCCGATGGCGAGGCAGTTGGCGGCGTAGCGCTCGGCCTCGCTCACCTCGATCCAGTCCATGCCCGCAAAAGGCGCCGTGTCCACATGCGGCGGGTGGATGACGAGCGTTCCCCGGCCTATGCAGGTGGCCGAGGTTTTAAGGTGCAGCCCGCCCTTCACCTCCACCGCCGTCACCGGCTTGGACGACAGTTCGGCGAGCGCCTCGTGCGCATGCCGGTTGCTGCGACTGGACAAGCCGACGAACAGCGTCTCTTCCGTTTCCGTCACATCGCCGCCGTCCAGGGTGCAGCCGGGGGGCAGGGTGCCTATGCGCATGAGAGGGCGAAGGGCGGCTTCGACGGCGGCCGACTCCGGCCGCCTGGCGGCCTCGCCCATCGGGCACAGGATCGCCCGGCCGGGAAGGATCACCGCCGTGTCCTCGACGAACGGGGCGTCGGGCAGCGCGTCCTCGGGAGGCAGGAATATCAGCCGCGCGCCGGCGGCTTGAAGGGCGCGGGTGTAGGCGCGGTGCTCCAAAAGCGCCGCCGCGAAATCGATATCGCCTCGCTCCGGGTGAGTGGAGATGGCGCGGACGAACGCCGGCGAGGGTTCCCTCACCAGAGCGGTCAAGGCCATGGGGAATCAGTCGGCGGTGCGGACGTTCATCAAACGGGAGAAGTACAGCATGGGCAGGTGCGGCTTGCAGGCCCTCAGGATTTTCTTGAGCGCCTTGCCGGGCTTTAGCCCCTTGCCCGTCCTTTCCGGGCGCGCCAGGTAGGTGAAGCCGTTGACCAGATTGAAATCGTGGCGCGTGAAGCGGAACACCTTGCGCAGGGTTTCTTCGGGGTAATCGTGAATCTCGTCCAGCCTGGGCAGGTATTTCTCTTCCATTTCATACAGCACGCCGTAGATCATGCCGTCGCTGTCGGGCGACGGTTCGATGTTGGCGAGGCCGAGGTTCTCCACGCCGCCGTTGTCCTTCGGAATGCGGTTGAAGACCACCCGCCAGGCCGAAAGGGTGACGGTGGTTCGGGCCAGGCACTCGAGCCCCGCTTCCTTGAATACCTCGTCGTTCATCATTTCTCCGTAGGCGAAGAAGTTGATCACATTTTTCATCTGC
>QJWD01000303.1 GCA_003235465.1 Nitrospirota bacterium
TTATTTTTTATTAAGCCCGATCACCCGCCCATCGGTATTACCCAATGTTCCTCCCCCTGCACCCCCTCCTTGGTAAGGAGGGGAATTTTTATTGCCCTTCTATCTCCATCCCATCCCAAACGCTCTTTGCCGCCGTTTTTTTATAAGTTTGCCGGGGTTGGGGAATTGTGATATCTTAAACTGAAATCGGCGGAGGGCTTTTAAATGAGGGGTTTGCCCACCTTTCGCGGCCCCGCTGTTCTGGCGGCGCCTCGCTTCGGAGCCACCCGTTTCCACGCCACAGGTTGTCCGCCAGCGTCCCCTAATTAACTTATTATTTCTTCAGGAGATAGCGGGGAATCGCCGCTTTGGCGTTTCCGCCCAGAACCATGAGAGATTTTCCCAGAATCAACCGCCTGCCGCCGTATGTGCTGGGCATCGTCAACGAGCTCAAGACGCGCGCCCGCCGCCAGGGCGAGGACATCATCGATTTCGGCCTCGGCAACCCCGACATGCCGACCCCCAAACACATCGTCGACAAATTGTGCGAGGCGGCGAGGAAGCCACAGAACCACCGCTACTCGCTGTCTAAGGGCATCTTCAAGCTGAGGCTCGCCATCGTCGACTGGTACAAGCGTAACTACGGCGTCGAGTTCGACCCGGAGACCGAGGCCATCGCCACCATCGGTTCGAAGGAGGGGATTTCGCACCTGGCGCTCGCCATCACCAACCCGGGGGATTCGGTGCTGGTGCCCACGCCGACGTACCCGATTCACACGTACGCGTTCATTTTGTCGAACGGCGACGTGGTGCACGTGCCGATGGGCCGTAACGCGGATTTCTTCGAGGCCCTGCTCGATGCGTTCAAGCGCAACTGGCCGAGGCCGAAGGCCATCGTCATTAATTTTCCCCACAACCCGACGACGTCGGTGGTGGAGATCGAATTTTTCGAGAAGATCGCCGCCTTCGCCAGCGAGCACAACCTGATCGTGATTCACGATTTCGCCTATGCGGACCTGGTGTACGACGGCTACAAGGCTCCAAGCTTCATGCAGGTGCCGGGCGCGAAGGACGTGGGCGTGGAGTTTTACACCCTGTCCAAGGCCTACAATATGCCCGGCTGGCGGGTGGGCTTCGTGGTCGGCAACAGGGAGATCATCCACGCGCTGGCGCGCGTCAAGAGTTATCAGGATTATGGCATGTTTCAGCCCATCCAGATCGCGGCGACGGTGGCGCTGAACGGCCCGACCGACTGCGTCGAGGAGATCCGCCTGACGTACAAGGCCCGGCGAGATGTGCTGTGCGAGGGGCTGAACCGCATCGGCTGGCCGGTGGAGGCGCCGAAGGCGACGATGTTCGTGTGGGCAGAAATTCCCGATCGCTACAAGGCGCTGGGGTCGCTGGAGTTTTCCAAGCTGCTGCTCGAGAAGGCGAAGGTGGCGGTTTCGCCCGGCATCGGTTTCGGCGAAGGGGGGGACGAGTTCGTCCGCTTCTCGCTGGTGGAGAACGAGCACCGCATCCGCCAGGCGGTGCGCGGCATTCGCGAAATTTTTTAGTATCGTAGAACCTCGTCCGCATTCGAAGGGGCGCATCGGGCGCGGCTTGCGGCGGGCGGCATGAAAAAATTGCAATCGCTAAGTTGCAAACGGTGGGGAAGGGGCCCCGCTTTATGAAAGACGAAATCAAAATTGGCCTCATCGGCTTTGGCACCATCGGCACGGGGGTGGCGCGAATTCTGGATACGCACCAGGATGTGATTCGAAAGCGCCTGGGCGCGTCGCTTCGCCTGGTCAAGATCGCCGATCTCGACATCGCCACCGACCGCGGGGTGAAATTCGCTCCGGGAACCCTCACGAAAAACGCCGACGAGGTGCTGGAGGACCCCAGCATCGACATCGTCATCGAGCTCATCGGTGGTTACGAGCCGGCGAAGACGTTCTTGCTGAAGGCGCTTGATAACGGCAAGCACGTGGTGACCGCCAACAAGGCGCTGCTCGCCAAGCACGGCGATGAACTGTTTCTGGCGGTGGAGCGTAAGCGCCTGTCTATCGGCTTCGAGGCGGCGGTGGGCGGGGCCATTCCCATTATCCGGTCGCTGCGTGAGTCGTTCGCCGCCAACCGAAACACGGCGGTGGAAGGCATCGTCAACGGCACCGCCAATTATATTTTGAGCAAGATGTCCGACGAGCGCTGCGATTTCAAGCAGGCGCTCGCCGAAGCGCAGGCCAAGGGCTACGCCGAGGCGGACCCCACGTTCGACATCGAAGGTATCGACTCGGCGCATAAGATCGCCATTCTCACGCGCCTGGCCTACGGCACGCCGGTGAATTTCGACGACATAACCATCCAGGGCATCTCCAGCATCACGCAGGAGGACATCCAGTGCGCGCATGAGTTCGGCTACCGTATTAAATTGCTGGCGATTTCGAAATACGACGGCCAGGCCATCGACATCCGCGTGCATCCGACGATGGTGCCGGAGGATCACCCGATGGCCAACGTCAACGGCGTATTAAACGCCATTCGCGTCTGCGACGATTTGATGGATGAAAGCATTCTCATCGGGCACGGCGCGGGTTCGCTGCCGACGGGAAGCGCCGTGGTCGGCGATGTGATCGAGGCGGCGCGCAACATCGCCCACGGCGCACGCGGCATGGTGCCGGCGCAGTCGTTCCAGGGCGGCGAGATCAGGGCCATCCCCATTAAATGTATCGACGAGATCGAAGGCGAATACTTCCTGCGCTTTCACGTTCTCGACAAGCCCGGCGTGCTTTCGACCATTTCCGGCATCCTCGGCAAGCATTCCATTAGCATCGAATCGGTCATTCAGCGCCGGCGCGGTCAGCACGGCAACGCCGTGCCGCTGGTGATGATGGCGCACCGCTCGCGCGAGAAAAATATTCAGGAAGCGCTTAAAGAGATCGATCTCCTGGACGTGGTGTCCGACAAATCCAACCTGATTCGAGTGGAAAACTGAGATGAAGCTTAGGGCCTGGTTTCAATGCATAAACGGTTGCGAGGGTGAGCACGCGCTCACCGAAGTTATCTACCGTTGCCCCGCCTGCGGCGATCTGCTCGAGGTGCGGCATGATATCGACGAACTCAGGAAAAAAAGCGGCCAGGAGTGGAAGGATCTGTTCACCAGCCGCTACCGCAACAACGAGTGGCCCTACGGCAGCTCGGTGTGGGGCAAGAAGGAACTGGTGTGCCCGGCGGTCGATAACGAAAACATCGTCTCCACCTACGAGGGCGGCACCAACCTGTTCTGGGCCGAACGCCTGGGCCGCCAGCTGGGCCTCGACGACCTGTGGGTGAAGCAGTGTGGCATGGCGCATACGGGTTCGTTCAAGGACTTGGGCATGACGGTTCTCGTGTCCATGGTCAAGCAGATGAT
>QJWD01000116.1 GCA_003235465.1 Nitrospirota bacterium
TCTAGAATGAGATTTCCCTGCGCCGCCAGAAAAGAAGGGCCGGCGGCGCCGGCCGGGAGCCACACACCCCACCGTTCCATGATAAACCAGTTTTCCTTCATGCGGCCGATAAAGTCGGCGGTGCGGCGGATTTTCCGCCACCCGTGCCGGAGAGCACGTTGCTTAAGGGACACGCCTTTCGAGGAGAAGCGGAGATGAGAATGATCAGATTTGCAATGGTTATGGCGCTGCTTGCCGCGGGCTTTTCGGCGACGGCGGCCGAGAGCGGCGAGGTCGCGGTGATCGAAACCAGCCAGGGCGTCATAGAACTTTCCTTCATGGATGACAAGGCCCCCAGTCATGTGAAAAACTTCAAGACCCTCGCGAGGGACGGGTTCTATAACGGCACCACGTTTCACCGCGTCATCCCCGGTTTCATGATCCAGGGGGGAGACCCGAACTCCAGGGACCCGGATCGCTCCAAGCACGGCATGGGCGGCCCCGGTTTCACCATCAAGGCCGAGTTCAACGACGTGTCGCACGAGCGCGGCATCGTGTCGATGGCCCGCTCCCGCCATCCGGACAGCGCCGGATCGCAGTTTTTCATCGTCGTCAAGGATTCCCCCTTTCTCGACGGCAAGTACACCGTTTTCGGCAAGGTGGAGAAAGGGATGGACGTGGCGGACAAAATCGTCAACACGCCGAGAGACGACCGCGACAACCCGCTTGAGCCGGTGGTGATCCAGTCCATTCGCATCGAATCCCGTTAACATCTATCCCGGCCCGTTTCGCGGGCGGGCGGAAAAACCATGGAACCCGAATTCAAGATCAATATCTACGGCATCATGAAGACCTCCACCCCGGCGGGCCGCACCTCCGAGGACGGCCAGCCGGCGGGCGACACCATCCGCAAGCTGATCCTGGACAACTGGGACAAGTACGAGAAGATCGTCGTTCTCTTCGACGGCATTGCGAAGATGAGCCGGCCCTTCGTCGACGAGGCCATCGCCAAGGTGCTGGAGGAGCGCTCGCTGAACGACTTCAACAGCAAGCTCTACTTCCCCGACGCCAAGGCCGATATCGTCAAGGACCTGAACGCGGCGGTCAAGCTCAGGATCAAGATCATTCAGGCCGCCAAGGACCGCGCGGCGGAAGGATGAGGGGGCAGTTTATTTGAGGGGGGTTTTCGCCACTTCCTCGATGAACGCCTCGGCGAGTTTGTCCGCGGCGGAGCTGTCCCTGGCGCTCAGGATGCGGTTGTAGGAGGCCATGTCCTCGTCTGAAAGGAGGGCCTTGCCATCCTCAAGCGCCTTCCGCAGGTGCTTGTCGTCCATCGCCGCGATTTCCTGGCTCTCCGCAAGCCGCGAGGTGGCCAGGCAGCCCACGCCCATGCCGATGGCGGCGACGACGAAGCCGCTCCTGAAGCGGTCGTTGATCAGGATGCTGACGAGCTTGTCCTTCCATAAGTAGGAGCGCGCGCCGCGCCCGCCCACCAGGATCACCCCGTGATAGACGCCCTTGATCTGCCGGCTGCCCCGGCTGCCGGTGACGTAGCTGTCGCCGGTGATGCCCTCGATGGCGTCGACGATGAGCACGTCGGGCATCACCCTGCCGCCGTTTTCGCCGACCGCCTCCTTGAGCTTGCCGGACGCGATGTTCACCTTGGCGTCTTCCTGCCTGAGCTTCGCGAGCGGGATGTTCAGCTCGTCCTCGTTGTAGTAATCCTTCGGGATGATGATGAGTACGTTTTTACCGGTCAGCCGGCCCATGAGAGCGCCTTTCCTTGCAAGGTTTAACAATGTCAATATGGTTCAGGTCGGGCCGTCAGTCTACCACAAAGTGATACAGGGAATAGCCGTTTTTTGCCGCCACGAGCCTCGCGTGCCGTTCGAGAAATGTTCGTAACGCCTTGGCTTCGCCCGGCTTTAACGCCGCGTTCGGGCCGAAAACAAACGCGTCGTTCAGCATGAGGTCGGTGATGCCGAGTTCCTTGAACTGGCGAAGCAGGCCGCCTGGCGAGGCGTCTTTCGCCAGCAGGGTTTGCAGCGTGTGCGCCTCGTGAAACGTGTCGCTCATAAACCGCCGCTCGGCCAGGTAGCCCAGGTTCTGCATGTAGACCAACATGACCCTGGCCGAAGGGTCGAGTTCTTCGTTCATGGCCTGGTACATGGGGTAGGAGGAAATCTGCCGGGAAAGAAACGCCTCGCGCGTTTCCTTGCCCACGAGGTAGGCGAGCGGCGCGGATTTAAGCCAGCCTTTAAAAATGAGATGGCTGTTGAACCCGAGCGCCACGATGAGCAGGCCCAGGGCCAGCCACCGGCCAAGGACCGCGGCCGGGGGCTCGAGCACGCGCGCAAGCCCCATCGTCAAAAGCAGTGAAAGAAACACGAGCGCGGGGGCCAGCATGCGAATCTGCTGCGTTTGCATGAACCAGAACACAAGCAGGGTGAAAAACATCACCGCAAGCGGGAGGGCGCTTCGCTGGACAAGGAACAGCAACGGCAGCAGAAGCAAATAGGCGATGCCAATCTGCCCGTCGAAGCGCAGGGAATGGTCGGCGGCGTGCGCCGTCAGGTTCCAGGGCAAAAGCAAAAAGTCTGTCAGCCCGTGCCCCATGCCGAACAATTTCAAATAGTGCATCAATAATGCCGCGCGTTCGGTATCCCAGTTGATCGCCTGTTCCCCGCCGAAGAGGTACATGAAAAACGGCGCGAAGGGGTTGCCGGTGAAAACGTAGTTTCTCCCCCACCACGGCAAAATAAAAAACAGGGACAGGGCGGCGAGGAGGGCGGTTTTTTTCGCCAGCCAGAGGATGTCGTTCCGTTCCCGCGCTTTAAGAAGCAGGCCGATGAAGGCCAGGGGCAGGGCGATGACCCCGGTCAGCTTGGTGGCGAAAGTGGCGCCGGTGAACACGGCCATCAGCAGAAACCAGCCGTCGTGCCCCCGCTCCCGCCACAGGCTCCACGCGTAAAAGCCGAGAAACAGGAACGCGGCGAGCTGCACGTCAATATACGCCGAGGTGGTGACGTTGAAAAACGTGGGCGTGGTGAAAAACAGGAGCGGCGCGACCGCCGCGATGCGCGGGCCACAGCGCTCCCTGGAAAAGACGTAGAGCGCGAGAAGAAGAAGCAGAGCGAGCCCTAGGCCCAGGCCCTTGGCGAGCGCGCCGCCGCCGAGCGCAAGCCCCAGGAGGAACAGCATCTCCACCTGCTGCGGATAAAAGGAATACAAATTGTTCGGCAGGAGGACGAGGCCGTGCGCCTCGAGATAAGCCTTGGGGACGGCCAGGTGATAAACCAGAGCGTCGACGGCGACGGGGGGCGTCGCCGCTTTCAGCACCGCGAGGCCGATCAGGAAGACGAGGAGCGCCGCGGACCAGGCGCCCGGCCCCT
>QJWD01000380.1 GCA_003235465.1 Nitrospirota bacterium
CCTTGGCATCGTCCGGGTGGTAGTAACCGCCAATGTCCATCGCTTTGCCCTTGGCGGCTTTCAGCTCGCCGAGGATGGTGTCGATCTTGGATCCCAACTCCTTGGCGATGGGCTCGAAGTGCTTTTTAAGCTCCGGGTCGTCGTTCTGCGCCGCCAGCTCCTCGGCCCAGTAGAGCGCCTCGTACACGTGGCTGCCGGCGTTGTCCAGCTCGCCGAGTTCGCGCCCGGGCGACTTGTTGGTTTCCATCAGCTTGCCGCTCGCGCGGTCGAGGGTGTCGGCCAGAACCTGCGCCCGCTTGTTTTTCCGGGTACTGGCAAGGTGCGCGAGCGACTCGGAGAGCGCGAGGAACTCGCCGAGCGAATCCCAGCGCAGGTGCCCTTCCTTGAGGAACTGCTGCACGTGCTTTGGCGCGGAGCCGCCCGCACCGGTTTCGAACAGGCCGCCGCCCTGGATGAGCGGCACGATGGACAGCATCTTCGCGCTGGTGCCGAGTTCCAGGATGGGGAACAGGTCGGTCAGGTAATCGCGCAGCACGTTGCCGGTGGCGGAGATGGTGTCCTTGCCTTCCTTGGCGCGCTTCAGCGAATGGTTCATCGCTTCCACCGGCGACATGATCTGAATGTCGAGGCCGCTGGTGTCGTGGTCCTTCAGGTAGCGGTTCACCTTTTCGATGATCTGCGCGTCGTGCGCGCGGTTCTTGTCGAGCCAGAACACCACCGGGGTTGACGACGCGCGCGCGCGGTTGACGGCGAGCTTCACCCAGTCCTGAATCGGGATGTCCTTGACGATGCAGCTGCGCCAGATGTCGCCCTCTTCCACGTCGTGCTCGAGCAGCGTGTTGCCTGCCTGGTCGACAACGCGGATCTTGCCGTTGCCCGGCGATTCGAAGGTCTTATCGTGCGAGCCGTACTCCTCGGCTTTCTGCGCCATGAGGCCGACGTTCGGCACCGTGCCCATGGTGGACGGGTCGAACTCGCCGTTCTCCCGGCAGAAATCGATGGCGGACTGGTATATGCCCGCGTAGCTGTTGTCCGGGATCATCGCCTTGGTGTCGTGCTCCTTGCCATCCGGCCCCCACATTTTGCCCGAGGTGCGGATGGACGCCGCCATCGACGCGTCGATGATGATGTCGCTCGGCACGTGCAGGTTGGTGATGCCGCGGTCGGAATCCACCATCGCCAGATCCGGCCCGTTCTTGATGCAGGCCTGGACGTCGTCCTGGATCTGCTTTTTCTGGTCCGCCGGCAGGCTTTCGATTTTCGCCAGGAGGTCGCCGAGGCCGTTGTTGACGTTGACGCCGAGCTTCTTCAGCGTTTCGCCGTGCTTGTTGAACACGTCCTCGAAATACACCTTCACCGCGTGGCCGAAGATGATGGGGTCGGAAACCTTCATCATCGTCGCTTTCATGTGCAGGGAAAGCAGGATGTTGTTCTTCTTCGCATCGGCGATCTGCTCCTTGAAGAACTGGCGAAGCGCTTTCACGCTCATCTTCGTGGCGTCGACCACGTCGCCCTTGTCCAGCTTGACGCCGTCCTTCAGCACCGTCGCCTTGCCGCCCGCGTCGACGAATTCGATCTTCGCCTTGCCCGCCGAGGCATCGGAGATGGTGACGGATTTTTCGTTGGAGCAAAAATCCCCGCTGGTCATGTGCGCCACGTGGGTCCTCGAATCCTTGCTCCACTTGCCCATCCGGTGCGGGTTCTTTTTCGCGTAGTTCTTCACCGAGGGCGCCGCGCGCCGGTCGGAGTTACCCTGGCGCAGCACCGGGTTCACGGCGCTGCCCTTGACTTTATCGTAGCGCGCCTTGATGTCCTTCTCCTCGTCGGTCTTCGGGTCTTCCGGGTAGTCCGGCAGGTTGTAGCCCTGCGCCCGAAGCTCCTCGATGGCGCCGTTGATCTGCGGCACCGACGCGCTGATGTTCGGCAGCTTGATGACGTTGGCGTCCGGCTTCATGACGATCTCGCCGAGCAGCGCCAGGTCGTCCGGCTGCTGCTGCTCCGGCTTCAGCCTGTCGGGAAACTGGGAGATGATGCGCCCCGCTAGCGAAATGTCCTTTGTGCCCACGTTGACCCCCGCCACGCGGGTGAACGCCTGGATGATGGGCAGGAAAGAACCGCTCGCCAGCTGCGGCGCTTCATCGACCTTGGTGTAGATGATATCCGGTTGATCTGACATCGTTTTGATCCCTCTTTGTTAATGGATGATGGTTTGAATCAGGAACGCTGCTGCAATACCGATCCGCAAAATAATGATTTGGAAAAATTCCAGCCCCGGGACGGGGAGGAAAAACGCATAGGCTATTAGGACGCAAACCCACGGCAAACGTTTCAACCGGCGACCGCATTTTCGCACCCGCCGGTGCAAAAAACCCGCGCCCGGAATACGGTTTTGCCGATATTTTTAGCCGTCCAATATAGCGTATTTTCCCTTAAAATCCAGCAAATACTTGGCTAAAAAGCCCGAAAAGCGCCTATCCGGCCCCGGCGCGGAAGAAAAGAGCCCTCCCAATACGGTGAAAACGCCGGCAACCCAAAAATCCCCGCCTCCGGCCAGCAACCGATTGATTATAAAAGCCTTAATCTCACAATGCGGGCATGGTGCCCGAGGGCGGTTTTTTTGCGCCCCAGGGGACCGGTGTGGTTTAATATGAAGGAACCGCCCCGCCCGCCAAAACACAGGAAGATACCATGACCCCCCGTATTTATTCCGCCGGCGGGCGGATAATTTTAGCCGCCCTGCTCACCACCGCCGCCTGCGCGCGCGTGCCCGCCCGGCCCGAGCCGCCGCTCGCCACTGTGAAAAGCGTGGACCTTACCCGCTACTCAGGCACCTGGCACGAGATCGCCCGGTACCCCCACTGGTTCGAGGAAGGCTGCCACGGCGCCACCGCCCACTACGAACAAGGGGAGAGCGGCCAAATCCAGGTCACCAACCGCTGCAGAAAGGGCGCTCCCGATGGCCCGCCCGATGAAGCCACCGGCCAGGCCCGCGTCGTCCACGGAAGCGGCAATGCCAAACTGAAAGTGAGCTTCTTCTGGCCCATCGAGGGCGACTACTGGATCATCCATCTCGACGAAAACTACCAGCACGCCATCGTCAGCGAACCGCGCCGCCAGTACCTGTGGATACTGAGCCGCGAAGCCGGAATGGACGACGCCACCCTCGCCGCGCTCAAGGAAATAATCCGCCAAAAAGGGTTCGACCTCGCGCCGCTCACAATAAGCCCGCCCGCGGCCCCATGAACATCTTGGTGCTCGACCGAAACCAGAAAAAGTGCGCCCGCTACCATGCGGCCAAACACTTGGTGCAGATGATCATCGAATCCGCCCAGCTTTTAGGCACGGCGGTGCGCA
>QJWD01000124.1 GCA_003235465.1 Nitrospirota bacterium
GGATGCCGAAGCGCTCCAGGGTGAAGATGGCGTCCACCGATTCGTAGGGGTTTTTTACCAAGAGCTCGAGCGTTTCGCCGACCTTGTGCGAAGGCTTGTCGGGAACGAGGTCGATGCGGTCGTGGTTTTCCCGCCGCCAGCCGACGTACTCCGCGCCGGTGACGTAGACGTGCAGCGAGGCGCGCGCGACGCGGCCCTCGCCGTCCCTGGCTTCGGCGACGAGGTAATGCGCGCCCGACGCCTTGGCTTTCAGGGCGCAGCCCTTGGGCGCGTCCTCCGACACGAACTCGCAACGGTCCACCACCTCGTCCTGGGTGTGGGTCTGGTAAGAGAAGTAATTGCCCGCGCCGCGCACTCGCACGGTGTTGTAGCGGCGGTGGACGAGCTGAAGGGTGACGTTCTGGCCGGGCACGGGCTTCTCGTCGCGGCCGAGCAGCACCGCCTCGGGGCTCAGGGTTTCGCCGGCTGAGTAGGTCCACTTTTTCTTTTTTAACCCCACTTCGAAATCGCTGTAGAAGACTTGCAGGCCCGCGCTGTTTGCGATGTTGCGGCCGCGGTCGTCCTGAAACCGCGCCTCGAAACTCAGGTGGCCGAAGGAGCGGATCTCGGTAGCGGGGAGGGGAACCGCGTGCGTCGCCCGCCCTTCCTTGTCGGTGACGAGTTCGCCGCTTTCAAGGACGATGCGCCTTAGCGTGCGCGGCCGGTCCCAGCCTTCGATGTTGATGGAGATGGGGTCGCCGAAACTGAACCCCGCCCACTCGTCTTTCTTCGGCCGCCACATGCTCTCCTGAAACACGGCGTGATACGTTCCCTTCGCCTCGGCGAGCGCGCCGCCGAAATGATAGAGCGCCCGCGCGTTGAAGGTGGCGCTTTCACCGACGGCATGAGCGGGCATTTCCGCCTCGACGGCGACCTTGAACGGCGGCAGCTGAAACTCCTGCACCTGAAAACCGCCGATGCCGCGCTGCCAGGAGCTGATCTTCGCCTGCACGGAATAATAGCCGAGCGGCGCGGCCTGACCGAGCCGGAAGCTGGCGGCGGCGGTGCCGAAGCCGGTGAGCGCGAGCGTCTCCTCGTGAATCGTCTTGCCCATGGCGTCCTTGGCAACGAGGGTCATTTTCTCCGCCGGTTTCAGGCCGAAGGTGCGCGGCTCCCAGTGGCGGGCGAACAGCTTGATCTTCACTTCCTGGCCGGGCTGGTACAGCGGACGGTCGGTGATGGCGTGGACGATGTGGTTGCCCGACGACCGAAGCTGCGCGCCGGACACGTAACCCGCCGGCGTCGAGAATTCGTAGTTGCCGATGCCGCGCGTACCCTCGCCAAAGGGCAGGACGGCGAGGTCGTCCCCGGTTTCGGCGACGACGAAGAGCGGGTTATCGCCAAATCGGGCGTTCTGCAGCTTTCTCTCCGGGTCCCATTTTATCGCGCCGTCGAGGCGGGCGAAGCCGTTCTCATCGGTGACGGCCTTAGCGAGCGTTTTCTTCTCGTCGCGAAAACTCACGCGCACGCCATCAAGCGGCTTGCCGCTGGTGATGGAGTGCACCCAGACGCCGGAATCGTAAAACCCCACCTTGGCCATGATGCCAAGATCGGTGATCACCATGAAAAACGCCTTGCACGGCATGGCCCATTCCATGGTGTCGGCGCCTTCCAGCCGGGTGGCGGCTCTCACCCGGCCGAAGAACATGCCGTGATCGAACGACGGGTCCAGGCTTTTGAGATCTAGCGGCCGCCGCTCGGGCTGGTTGAGAACGCCGCCGGTTTCGATGTCGCGGCTCTGCATGGGAAACGCGTCGCCTTTCGCCGCTTCCTGCTTGCCGCCCCAGCAGGCGCGCTCGCTGTCGGTGAAGGCCCGCCACAGGCCGACGTCTTCCGCGCGGCCGCTTGCGTGGTAATCGAGGGTGAAGTGGCCGATATTCCTGGCGGTGTAGGGCACATCTCGCGGTCCCGCTTTTTCCGACACGGCGTAGCCCCCGCCGAGGCCGAGGCTGGGCCTGGCGTCCAGCGTTTCGACGTTCACCTCATCGGTGCCGGTTAAGGAGCGGCCGAAACGGTCCTTCAAATTGACGAACCGGATGCGGTGGCGGTTTCCCGGCAGGAGCGGCGGGTTGAGGTAAACGGTGGAGATCTGCCGGCCCGGGTTCTGGCTGAGGTATTCCGGCGAACCGTACGCGCCCTCCTCCCAGCCGAAGAAGGGGGTGACGGAAATGTTGCCCGCCAGGTCTTCCGACAGGACCGGCGTGTTGAATTCCACCCGCACCGCCGTATCGGGGTCGCAGCCTTTGATGTCCACCGGTTGGGCGAAGGGGCCTTTCCGCCTCACGCCATTCTGGCAGCCGACAGCGCGGATGGCGAATTCGGGATAGGTGCGAAACCCCACCCGCGCCCGCATGCCGGCCTCGAGCCCCAGGCGGGAGCGGGCGGTGGCCGGGATCACCACCTCGCAGCTGCGGCCAAGGCCCAAGGGACCGTCGAACTGCATGCGGTAGGTTCGCCCTGGGCCCAGGGCCTGTTCGAGGGCTTCGGCCTCGGGCACCGCCTCGAAGCGGGCGGGGCCGCAGGTGGAGCGGCTGCCCTCGTTCAGCGAGCCGAGCTCCATCGGCTGGTTGAAAGCGAGATAAAACACCGGCAGGTCGGGAGCCAACCAACGCGGCCTGCGGTTGACAAGACGCCATTTCTCCGTGGTGAACGTCGTCTCGTGCGCCTGTTCGAGAGCCGGGCCGCCCATCGCCTTGAATCCCGCCTCGATTAGGACGCGGTAGGCGTTGGAGCCGGGCAGCGGTTCGTCGAGCTCGCAGGCGAGGGTCTGCCGGTTCAGCCAGCGCCAATGGCAGGGCAGGGAGGGCGTGATGCGAACGGGCAGGCCCTTGGCCAGTTGCTCAAAATCCCCCAGCGGCACGACGGGCTGGTTGAAGGTGACGGTGATCTGGTGGACCTCGCGCGCGTCCTCCCTGCCGGGCTTGACGGCGGTCACCTTGAGGGGTTGGGCGGCGCTCGCGCCGCCGTGTTCGAGAACCATCGACAAGCACAACACGATGAACAGGAATCCTCTAGGCATTATCAGGCCTCCTCCTTTTTGTGCGCCGCGTTCGCCTCGACCCTTTCCGCCCCTGTGGGCATTATTCAGGAATGCCCACCTTTCCGCAAGCGGCTCGGGCGGCTATCGATCTTTCCAGAGGGTAGTTCGATTTCTCAAACGAGGGCCGGGGTGAGGAGGCAATGGCGCGGCGTGAGGGATTTTTCTCGCCGGGGGGTGGGTGCCTGGTATTTTATCCTGATGCCAGCTTGCTGGATGGAAAACCGTTCTTAAGGCGGCGGTTGGGGGGATAAAGAACGGCGCCCGTCGCCGGAG
>QJWD01000362.1 GCA_003235465.1 Nitrospirota bacterium
CACGCGCAGGATCTTGGCTTGCAGCGAGGGCTCCATGTCGCCGATTTCGTCGAGGAACAGCGTGCCGCCCTCGGCCAGCTCGAACTTGCCTTCCTTGGAATCCACCGCGCCGGTGAACGCGCCTTTCTCGTGGCCGAACAGCTCGCTTTCGAGCAGCTCCCGCGAAATGGCGGCGCAGTTGATGCAAATGAAAGGGCGGTCGCGGCGCGGCGAGTAGAAATGCAGCGCGCGCGCCACCATTTCCTTGCCGGTGCCGCTCTCACCGGTGACGAGCACCGCCAGACCGGACGGGGCGGCGCGGCCGATGGTCTTGAACACCTGCTGCATCTTGCGGCTCTTGCCGATGATGGCGTCGAGCGAAAAGGAATCTTTTGCGGCGGCGGGTGCTTTTGCGGCGTCGGGCTTTTGCGCCCGGCGGCTTTCCTGCGCGCGGCCGATGAGGGCGTAGATCTCGTCGAAATCGAACGGCTTGCTGATATAGTCGAAGGCGCCGCGGCGCATGGCCTCGATGGTGTTGTTCATCGTGTCCTCGGCGGTCATCACCACCACCTTGAGGTCGGGGCGCTTAGGCATCACCGCGTCGAGCAGGTCGAGGCCGGTTTGCCCGGCCATGAAGATGTCGGTGAACACCATGAGGTAGTCGCCTGAGAGGATTTTTTCCAGCGCGTCCTCGGCGCTCGCCGCGGTGTCGACGTTCAGGCCGCGCTTCCCGAGCGCCTTCTCGAACACCCAGCGGATGTTCTCCTCGTCGTCCACCACCAGGATGTCGGATTTATCGGGCATGCGGTTATCTTATCACCTCTGGCGGACGGGAAGAAGAACCTGGACGGTGGTGCCGAGGCCCTTTTCCGATGTGACCTTTATTTTTCCCGCGTGGTTCTCGACGATCTTGAGCGAGATGGCGAGGCCCAGGCCGCTGCCCTTTTTCTTGGTCGTGAAAAACGGCGTGAAGAGGTTTTTAAGCGTTTCCTCGTCCATGCCTGTTCCCGAATCGGTGATCTCAACGACGACGCCCTGCCGGGGCGAGTTTTCCTCCGCCGCCCGCACGCCGTAGCCGGAGTTCACCCGCGTCAAAATCTGGATGCGCCCGCGCTCATCCGACGCCTCCAGCGCGTTTCGGATCAGGTTGAAGAACACCTGCTTGAGCTGGTCCTCATCCGCCTCGATGGGCGGCAGGCTGGGGTCGTAAATCTGCTCCACCCGGTTCCTGTGCCGCGAAAGCGCGTCCTTTTCGAGCAGGATGATGTCGGCCAGCACCTTGTGGATGTTGGTTTCCCTGAACGCCGGGCCGGCGGGGCGAGTGAGCTGCATCATCTGCTCGACCATGCGGTTGATGCGGTCGACCTCGGAGATCACCACGTCGAGGTACTCGCGCTGACCGGGGTCGGCCAACTCTTCCCTGAGGAGCTGGCCCGCGCCGCGGATGCCGCCGAGCGGGTTTCTGATCTCGTGCGCCAGGCGCAGCGCCAGGGTTTCGGCGGTGGAAAGCACGTTATGGTGGCGGCGGCCTTCCTCCTGGTCCTTGATGAAGCTCAGGTCCTTCACCAGCACCAGCGCGCCCTGGCAGTCGCCCGCGTCGCCGAGAAAAGGCGAGATGGTCAGCCCTGCGGGAAACGCCGCGCCGCCGCTTTTGCGAAAGCCCAGGCACTCGAGATCGCGGCAGGATTGTTGGGAGGAAATCGTGTGGCCAATGCGGCGCGCCACCTCGGCGGAATCGTGAAAAAAAACGGCCGCCGGCCTGCCCTCAAGCGAGCCTTGCGACAGGCGGAACATGTCCCAGGCCGCCGGGTTGCTTTTGAGGATGGTGCCCTCCCTGGAAACAAGGAGGAGCGCGTCGATCAGGGAGAAAAAGATGTTCTCATACAAACCGGGTATTCTCCCTGGGAAAGGGGTGTCACTTCTTCGCGGCTTTGACCTTTTTCCCGCCCTTCGATGTGTAGGGGTTTTTGGCGGCCCTGGGTTTCGCCGCCTTGGCGGGCTTCGCCGCCGGCTTTTCCTTGGCCGCCGTGGCGGCGGGGGCTTCCCTCCCGGCGTCCGCCGCCGGTGGGGCCGGCTGGTCGCCGCCGGTCTGCTTCTGTTCCGATTCCCAGCCTTGCTTTCTTGCTTCCGAGGGGTAGTCGGTGGCGTACCAGCCCGAGCCCTTGAGGATGAAGCCCGAAGCCGAAACAAGGCGCTGCACCTTGCCCGAACAGCCGTCCGACGGGCAGGTCTTTAACGGTTTGGCGGAAATCGACTGCATGACCTCGAAAACGCCGTCGCATTTCTGGCACTGGTATTCGTAAATCGGCATGACAACAACACTCCAGTTAGCGGCCACAAAACGGGCCAGGGTAGACGTTACCCGAAATACATGAAACGCCGGGATGCCCCTGGCAAGGGCCGGGCTAAAAAAACCCGCGAAAATAAGGAAAAAACCTCACACCGGCGTCAGCCAACCGTGTCGGTTCGGGTCCTTGCCGTGGACGATCTCGAAAAACCTCTTCTGAATGAGGTCGGTCGTCTCCCCCTTGCCGCCATTGCCGATGGAGCGGCCGTCCACCTCGCGCACAGGGGTGATCTCCGCCGCCGTGCCGGTGAGGAAAATCTCGTCGGCGATGTACAACTCGTCGCGGGTGATGTTGCGCTCCACCACCTCCAGCCCCGCCTCGCGGGCGATCTCCAACACCGCGTGCCGCGTGATGCCGTCCAGGTTCGAGCAGGCGAGCGTCGGCGTGTGCAGCCTGCCGCGCGAGAACAGGAAGATGTTCTCGCCCGAGCCTTCCGAAACGTAGCCGCTCGGGTCGAGGAGGATGGCCTCGTCGTAGCCGTCGCGCACCGCCTCCGCCTTGGCGAGGATCGAATTGATATAGTAGCCGCAGGCCTTCGCCTTCGTCATCGTGATGTTGACATGGTGGCGCAAAAATGAGGAAATCCGCACGCGGATGCCCTTGTTCAGCCCGTCGTCACCCAGGTAGGTGCCCCACGGCCAGGCGGCGACGGCCACCCGCACATCCACCCCCTTCGGGTTCAGGCCCATCTTGTTGTGGCCGAGGAAGATGATGGGGCGAATGTAGCACTCCACCAGCTTGTTCCGCCGCACCACCTCGACGATGGCCTCCGTCACCACCTCCTTCGAGAACGAAGGCTCGATGCCGAGGATGACCGCCGAATTGAACAGCCGGTCGACGTGTTCCTTGAGGCGGAAAATGGCGGATTTGCCGCCGTCGGTCTGGTAGCAGCGGATGCCCTCGAACACCCCCAGCCCGTAATGCAGGGTGTGGGTGAGCACATGCACATTCGCCTCGTGCCAGGGGACCCATTTGCCGTCCAGCCAGATCAGTTCGGATTTTTCCAAAAGGTGTCCTCTAGTAGG
>QJWD01000074.1 GCA_003235465.1 Nitrospirota bacterium
TGTCGTGCGTACCGAGGAAGACGTGGTGAGCCTGCTGGTTGACGCCATCGGCGACGTGTTGACCCTGACCGAGGGGAGTTACGAGGACCCGCCCGACACCCTCGACCCGTTTCTGCTCGATCTCGTGCGCGGGGTCTATAAGCTCGACGGCAAGCTGCTGCTGGTGCTCGATACCGCTAAAGTGGTGCGTGTGGAGAAGGGGGGCGCCGCGCAGGAAGAAAGAAACGCCTGGGCGGAAGAAACGGCGGCCTGAATCGGGACGACTTCGTCGGCCAGGCCCTCCTTAATGGCCGAAGCATCGCCCGGGTGGTGAACCGCACCATCGACATCGTCGACGTAACACAGATGCGGCGCTCCGGGGGTACGAGTGGGCAATTGCAGGCATTTGGGTCATCCGGGATCATATGCGACATTCTCGACGTGGGCGAACGGATCGGCGGCGCCCTGCCCGAAACTGATTATATAGATTTTATTGTCACAACCTGACGTATTTCACCACCCGGCAGCGAGGTGGACTTAAAAATAAATGGCAATACAAACTATTTGCAACGCCAACGAAAGGAACGTGGCCCGTGAATAAATATATATCTCCTTATTCAAAAGATGATGCTTCCACGGCATTGCTTGATATGCCGGCGGACCTCGACAAAGGCAGTAACATAAATGCCCCGCCAAGATCCTCTTCTTCAGGTTACAGCCCGAACCCGGGCGCTGCTTCCACGGCGCAAAAAAGACGGTTCGGCTGGAGCAGTCTCAGCCTGCGCTGGAAACAGATGACTCTTTTTCTGTGCGCCGGGCTCGTGCCGCTCATCGCTGTGCTGGTTCTTGGCCGGGCCAACTTCCAGAACATTCGCGACCTTAACGCCGAGCGCCTCGAATCCGTCGCTTTGACCGTCAGCGATAAAATCGACCGCACCCTGTTCGAGCGTTACGGGGACGTGCAGGCTTTCGGCATCAACCAGGCTGCAAGAGACACCTCCAGCTGGTACAAGAAGGGCGGCCCCCTGGTGGACGTGATGAATCAGTACGTCGACACCTACGACATCTATTCCCTGACTCTGCTTGTCGACCTCGATGGCCGCGTCATCGCCGTGAATTCCAAGGACGAAACGGGCCGCCCCATCAATACGGAAAGCCTGTTCCAGAAAAACTTCCGTACCGCATCGTGGTTCGAGGATGTGGTCAAGGAGCGGTTTTATACCAGCCAGGAAGGCAATATCGGCGGCGGCGGGGCCGTGACCGGCACCGTGATCGTTCCGCTGCACGTCAACGAGGAGGTCCAAATGGCCTACCCGAATGACGACGGAATGACGCTGGGCTTCGCCGCACCGGTCAAGAATGCGTCGGGAAAGGTGATCGCCATCTGGTACAACCATGCCCGCTTCTCTCTGGTGGAGGACATCTTCATCGCCACCTATCGCGAATTGAAAGCCAAGGGGCAGGGCAATTCGGAGCTGACCCTTCTCGATGAAAAGGGGCGGGTGATCGTCGATTACGATCCCGAGAGCGGCATCGGCGACTACCAGAAGGTGAAGCACGATTTTTCCGTGCTGATGAACCTGAACCTCGTTGAAAAGGGCGTGACTGCGGCGATGAAAGCCGTGAACAAGAAGGAAACCGGGTTCGAATACGCCATGCACGCGCGCAAGCAGATCGATCAGGGCGTGGGATATTCGCACAATAGCGGTGCGCTGGGTTTCCCCGGCATGAACTGGTCCGTGCTGGTCCGCGTGCCGGAAACGGAATTGAACGCCGCCATCCGCACCGCCGAACGCTGGATATACATCGGCGCCGCCGCGTTTCTCGTCATGATGGCGGGTTTGGGTATTTTTAACGCCAGGACCATCGCAGGCCCCGTTTCACGGCTCTCGGTGGCTCTGGAAAGTTTCGCCGCGGGCAACCTGCGCGGCACCCGCGAACAGCCGATCAGCAGTGGCGACGAACTGGGCCACCTGGCCGGGGCCTTCAACCAGTTGTTCCAAAGCGTGCGCACCTTTCTGCGTGGCGCTGAAGATCTTCTGAAGGGCGGCGAGGGCAGTTCCCAAAATCTCCGGTTGCCGGGGGAATTTGGTGAAAATTTAAATCGCATGCGCGAACAGGTGCAGGCCCGGCAGGAGGCCGAGGCCGAGTCCATCAGCGCTTCGAAGAAGATTCGCGAAATCATCAAGCAGGTCGAGGACAATTCGCAGGCCCTGGCCGGTGCGGCGGAGCAGATGACCTCGGTCAGCCAGCAGATGGCGGGCAATGCCGAAGAAACCAGCGCCCAGGCGGGGGTGGTTTCGGCGGCCTCCAGCGAAGTGAGCAGCAACGTGGACACGGTGGCCGCCGGCACCCAGGAAATGGCGGCCAGCATCAAGGAGATTTCCAAGAACTCCAGCGAGGCCGCCCGTGTCACCGCCCAGGCAGTGAAGATGGCCGAGTCGACCAACACGACGATCGCCAAACTCGGTGACAGTTCGGCGGAGATCGGCCAGGTGATCAAGGTGATCACCTCCATCGCCGAGCAGACCAACCTTTTGGCCTTGAACGCGACCATCGAGGCCGCCCGCGCCGGCGAAGCAGGGAAAGGCTTCGCGGTGGTAGCCAACGAGGTGAAGGAACTGGCCAACCAGACGGCGAAGGCGACCGAAGACATTGGCGGCAAGATCCAGGCCATTCAGGAAGACGCCCAGGGATCGGTGGACGCCATCGCCCGCATCACCGAGATCATCAACCAGATCGACGACATCGCCAACACCATCGCCAGCGCGGTGGAAGAACAGACGGCCACCACCAACGAGATGAGCCGCAGTGTGCAGGAAGCGGCCCGCGGCGTGACAGAAATCGTCGAAAATATTGGCGGGGTCACCGATGCGGCGAGAAGCACCGCCCAGGGCGCGGGCGACACCAAGAAGGCTTCGGAGGAACTGTCGCGCATGGCGGCCGAGCTGCAGGCGCTGGTGGCCCAGGCCTGAACATCCAATCGTCAGGTCTCGAAAGGGGACAGGCATGAAAAAAGATATTCAGGTTTGCACGTTTTATCTGGGCGACCTGTTCTTTGGGATTGAAGTGTTGAAGGTGCAGGAGGTTTTTCGTTACCAGGAGATGTCGCGGGTGCCTCTGGCCCCGCCGGTGGTGAGAGGGCTCATCAACTTGCGCGGGCAGATCATCACCGCCATCGATCTCAGGAGGCGTCTCAAGCTGAGCGAACTCGCTGAGGACCGGCAGCCGATGAATATTGTCGTGCGTACCGAGGAAGACGTGGTGAGCCTGCTGGTTGACGCCATCGGCGACGTGTTGACCCTGACCGAGGGGAGTTACGAGGACCCGCCCGACACCCTCGACCCGTTTCTGCTCGATCTTGTG
>QJWD01000379.1 GCA_003235465.1 Nitrospirota bacterium
CCTGCCGGTCATCGGCGGCAACGTCGCCACCGCCAAGGGCACCACCGACCTCATCAAGGCCGGGGCCGACGCGGTCAAGGTGGGCATCGGGCCGGGGTCGATCTGCACCACCCGCATCGTCACCGGCGTCGGCGTGCCGCAGATCTCCGCCATCAGCGAATGCGTGAAAGTGGCGGAGAAGTCCAACATCCCCATCATCTCCGACGGCGGCATCAAGCACTCCGGCGACATCGCCAAGGCCATCGCCGCCGGCGCGAGCACGGTGATGATCGGCTCCCTGTTCGCCGGCACCGAGGAAAGCCCAGGCGAGAAAATTCTCTACCAGGGCAGGAGCTACAAGGAGTACCGCGGCATGGGCTCGATTGGCGCCATGAGCCAGGGCTCGAGCGACCGCTATTTTCAGGAACTCGAACTTTCCGAAAGCAAGCTCGTGCCGGAAGGCGTCGAGGCGCGCATTCCCTACCGCGGCGCCCTGTCGTTCACCGTGCACCAGCTCCTCGGCGGCCTGCGCGCGGCCATGGGCTACTGCGGCGCGCCGGATATCGACACCTTGCGCAACAAGGCCACCTTCATCCGCATCACCCCGTCGGGCCTGCGCGAGAGCCACGTCCACGACGTGATCGTGACCAAGGAAGCACCCAACTATCATATCGAATGACGGCAAACCCCCGCCGTCCCTGAACCCCGGTAACGCATGACCGCCGACACGCTGCACAAACAGAAAATCCTGATTCTCGATTTCGGCTCCCAGTACACCCAGAACATCGCCCGTAAAGTGCGCGAGAGCGAAGTGTACTGCGAAATCCACCCCTGCACCAGACCCTACGACGACATCGCCCGGATGAACCCGCGCGGCATCATCCTCTCCGGCGGGCCTGCGAGCGTCCTGGAAGCCGGCGCGCCACTCGTCGACAAGCGGCTGTTCGGCCTCGGCCGGCCCATCCTCGGCATCTGCTACGGCATGCAGCTCATCACCCATCTCAAGGGCGGGCGGGTGGACCCCTCGGCGCACCGCGAATTCGGCCGCGCCGAGCTCGACCTCACGGGCGGCTCACCGCTGTTCGACGGCGTCACCGATCACAGCGTGGTGTGGATGAGCCACGGCGACCGCATCAACGAACTGCCTCCCGGCTTCCACGCCACGGCAAGCACCAAGAACTCGCCCATCGCCGCCATCGAGAACCCGGACGAGAAAATTTACGCCCTGCAGTTTCACCCCGAAGTCGTCCACAGCGCCGAAGGGCGTAAAATTCTCGACAACTTCCTCTTCAACATCGCCGGGTGCGGGCGCAACTGGAAGATGGATTCGCTCGCCGAATACAGCATCGAGCAGATTCGAAGACAGGTGGGAGACGGCCAGGTGCTACTGGGGCTGAGCGGCGGCGTCGATTCGTCGGTGGCGGCGGTGCTCATCCACAAGGCCATCGGCGACAAGCTCACCTGCATCTTCGTCGACAACGGGCTTTTGCGCACGGGCGAGCGGGAAAAAGTCGAACAAACCTTTCGCGACAACTTTCACATCAACCTCGACGTGGTCGACGGGGCCGAGCGTTTCCTTGAACGCCTGAAAAACGTCACCGACCCGGAAGAAAAGCGCAAGAAGATCGGCAACCTGTTCATCGAACTGTTCGAGGAAGAGGCAAAACGGCTCGGCAACTTCGCCTACCTCGCCCAGGGCACCCTGTATCCCGACGTCATCGAGTCCGTCTCCTTCAAGGGCCCGTCGGCGGTGATCAAGACGCACCACAACGTCGGCGGTCTGCCGGAGAAGATGCACCTCAAGCTCGTCGAACCCCTGCGCGAACTGTTCAAGGACGAAGTGCGAACCCTCGGCCGCGAGCTCGGCATGCCCGACGAGATCATCAACCGCCAGCCTTTCCCCGGCCCCGGCCTCGCCATCCGCATCCTTGGCGACGTGACCCGGGAGCGCCTCACCACCCTGCGCGCGGCGGACAAAATCATCCTCGAGGAAATCAAGGCCGCCGGCCTGTACAACGACATCTGGCAGGCCTTCGCCGTCCTGCTTCCCGTCAAGACCGTCGGCGTCATGGGCGACTCGCGCACCTACGAGAGCGTCATCGCCATCCGCGCCGTCACCAGCACCGACGGCATGACGGCGGACTGGGTGCACCTCCCCTACCCGCTGCTCGGCCGCCTGTCCAACCGCATCATCAACGAAGTCCAGGGCGTCAACCGCGTCGTCTACGACATCAGCTCCAAACCCCCCGGCACGATTGAATGGGAATGATATAGCCTCCCGTTGGGCCCCACCCCTTTATTTTCAAAAAAAACGGCGGCCCGATTGGACCGCCGCTGGTTTTTTTCCCGCAATCATTTTCTCTACAGGTGTGTCACGAACTCCGGTTCGATGAGCCCCCTCAGGATATCACTCCTCGAGACGATGCCCACAAGCTTACCGCCTTTCATGATGGGCAGGCGCAGGATGTGGAACTCCTCCATGATCCTGACCAGCTCCTCCACCGTTGCCTCGGGCCCGGCGCTCGCCACCTCCGGCGTCATGATGTCCTTCGCCGTGGTGCGCACCAACTCCTTGCCCGCCTTCACCGCTTTCAAAATGTCCAGTTCGCTGACGATGCCGACGATCTTGCCCGCATCATCGGTGACCGGCATGCCGCTGTAGAGCCCGGTGATGAATTGCAGCGCCACGTCGCGGGCGGATGCGTTCTCCTTCGCCGAAACCACCGGCCGGGTCATGATTTCCGACGCTTTTCTCGTTAGCACTTTCATGGCCACCACCTCCCTCAATGGTTTACCCACCTTGAGGACCGCCCGGCGGACCTTTAGAGCCGCCGTTGCCCCGCCTGGCAGGCGGTGGACGGCCCTGTCTACTTATAAGATGGATGGGCCATTGCAAATATTCCCGGCCCCGGCGGGAATTTCTAATGTGCCTTGCTGGTGTTTGGGTATTCGGGCTGCATGGGACAAGTCACGGATATTGACAGGCCGAACGCATGGTTCAGGGTTAAGGAAAATATGGATCGCTTTGGGGGAGTAGAGAACTGGTTCAAAGCAAAGGACAACGAACGAATCAGGAATGCGCTTCAGGGAATTTCCAACATCATCGCCATGATCGAAGCGGGACAAATCACCATCGTAAACGATCGCACTAGGGATAAAATTCAAACCGGACGAAATTACATTGACAAAAACCTACTGCGTTTCTCCAGGGAACACAGAGATACACAGTTTATCTGCGTGCTCCCTCCCTATTCGCGCATGCGCGCCGCCCTGCTTGTAAAGCAAGACAAAGCATCATTTGAAATTTTAAAGGCCACAATAAAATATCTGGTGATGAAAACCGCTGAGTATGACAACCTGAAAATATTCGGGTGGGACAATCAGGCGTTTGTCGATGACATCGCAAACTATAAGGACCTATCTCATTGCCATCCTGCGATCAACTCATGGATGCTCAGGGCCATCTAATCCGGGGAAGGCTTGTTGACACCTGAAAACATCGATGCCTACCTTGAGCAATATGCGACCAAGGCGGAACATTTCGATCTCACTGAGTTCGCACGCAGGTTGGACCGTTATTTGGCGAAGTGAGTCTCAGTGGTCACGCGCCATCTCCTGGGGGCTCAAGCCCTGCACCTGCTAGCGCATCAGCGCGGGCTGGCGGCGATGTTGCCGCCGTCGATGGTGAGCACGCTGCCGGTGGTTTTTTCCGCCAGCGCCAGATCGAGAAACCCCTGAGCGACGTCCTCGGCCGTCACTTCCCGGCCGAGCAGGTTGGAGCGGAAATAGGCCTCTGGCGACAGGCCGCGCGCCGCCGCGCGCCGGGCGACAACGTCGTCAGGAAACAGCCCGGTGCGCACGCGGTCGGCGTTGATGGCGTTGGCGCGGATGCCGCTCGCGCCGTGGTCGAGGGCGTACTGCTTGCTGAGCGCCACTACGGCGGCCTTGGGGATGGCGTAGGGACCGAAGCCGGCGCCGGGATTGAAGGCGGCTTTCGACGCATTGAACAGCAGCACGCCGCCTGTGCCTTGCCGCTGCATGAGGCCTACCGCCTGTTGGGCGAGACGCTGGTGGGCGAAAAAATTAAGCTCGAAACTCGCGCGAAGCTCATCTTCAGGCACGGCGCCGATGGCCCCCTGCGGCAGGCTGCCGGCGTTCGAGACCAGGATGTCGATGCCACCGTACGCCTTGACGAGAGCGGCAAACGCTCGCGCCACGGCCTCCGCGCTTGTGACGTCGGCGGCGAAGGTGCGAATGCCCCCCGCCTGGTTTAAGGTTTGTTTCGCCGCTTCGAGCCCGTTCTCATCCCGATCAACGAGAAAGAGGTGCGCGCCGTGCGTACCGAACAGCCGCGCCGTCGCAAGACCAATACCGGAGGCCGCGCCGCTGATCATCACCACCTTGCCCGCCAGCTTGCCCGGCTTCATTTTTCCCAGCTTGGCCTGCTCGAGCGACCAGTACTCCATGTCGAACAGGTCGCGCGCGCCAAGGGGCCTGTAGCTTCCAATGCGGAACGCGTCGTGAACAATGCCGACGGTGTGCTGATAAATGTCGGCGGCGATCTTCGCTTCCTTGAGCGTTTTCCCAATGGTGATGAGGCCGACGCCGGCCAAAAGCACCACCCGCGGCAAGGGATCGAGCTCTTTCTTCCCGCCGCCGCTCGCCTGCTGGTTCATGCGAAAGTAGGCGCGGTAGTCTTCGGCGTAGCCGGCAAGCGCGCGCGCGATGCTCTCTTTCAAGCCCTCTTCGTCCGCGCCGCCGTCGGGTTTAAGAAGCAGCGGTTTCTGCTTGGTGCGTATCACATGGTCGGGCGTGGCGGGGCCAAGCCGGGACCACTCGGCGCATTCGCGGCTGCCGGCGAAGGCGCGCGCGCGTTCGTCCTCGCACCAGTGGACGATCCACGATGCGCCGCTTTCTTTCGCGTACAGGCCGCGTAACAGCGGCGCGACGCTCTCGAACAGCGCCCCGGCCTCGCCACTCGCGGCCTTTATCGGGCTGAGCGGCTTTTCGGGAGCGCGGGCGATGTATTCCTCGGCCCGGGTCACAAGATCGATATGGCGGTCGTAGGATTCCCTGGCGCTGTCGCCAAAGGTGAACAGGCCGTGGTTGACGAGAAGCAGGCCGCGCGCCTTAGGGTTCGCCTCGTGCACGCGGGCCGCCAGGCAGGCGAGGGAAAACCCCGGCATGATGTAGGGCACGAGCGCCACCTCGGCGCCGTAGATCTCGCGGCAAAGGGCTTCCACGCCGGGCTGGTTGGCGAGCGCCAGAATGGCGTCGGCGTGCGAATGGTCGATGAACTTATGCGGCAGAAACGCGTGCAGCAGGGTTTCCACGGACGGGTTGGGCGACGAAGCGTCGAGCAGGTTGATGCGCTGCTCGTTGACCATCGCCTCGTCGCTGAGCTTATCCAGGGCGCGCAGCTTGAGCAGGGGCTCGAGCTTAACACCGGGCAGACCGGCGGGTTCTAGGGTGTCGAGGTCCCAGCCGCTGCCCTTGACGTACAGCACGCGGACCGTCTCGCCGGTGAGCGTCCGGGTGCTGGATTTCACCGAGGTGTTGCCGCCGCCGTGCAAGACGAGGGCGGGCTCGGCGCCTATCAGCCGCGAGGTGTATACGCGCAGCGCGATATCCTCGCCGTGGTCCTTATAGCGTTCGAGGGCGGCGCGGGCTTCGGCTTCGCTGTAGCGGTTTTGCATGATCGGGTGTCCAAAAAGGGTTCCTGGCCGCGCCCCGGGATGGCCTGAAAAAATTCGGCAACACTTTGTTTATCATAATTGTTGAGGCGGGTCAAAGCCGCGCCAGGGAGACCTGAAAATTTTTACGGTAAAAGCTTATGACAAGGTATCGGTTCTGTGCTAATCTTTCGGCACGATGTTGGCCAGGATTCATGTGACATTCAAAAACGGCGTCCTCGACCCCCAGGGGAAAGCGGTTCATCACGCCTTGACCGACCTGGGCTTCGCCGAAGTTCGCGACGTGACCCTGGGTAAGTATTTGGAAATCAAGCTCGAAGGCGTCTCCCGCGACGAAGCCGAAAGCCGCGTGGGCGAAATGTGCGAGAAGCTTCTGGCCAACACGGTGATCGAGTCCTACCGGTACACGCTTGACCCCGCTGACTGACCTCGAACCCCCAGGACACTTGCGATGAAGTGCGGTGTTGTTGTTTTCCCCGGGTCCAATTGCGACCACGACTGCTACCATATCCTGAAACATATCCTCGGGCTTTCCACCGAATGGATCTGGCACAAGGACAATGCCGATCTCGACCGCTTCGACTGGGTGGTGCTTCCGGGCGGCTTTTCGTTCGGCGATTACCTGCGCGCCGGCGCCATCGCGCGGTTTTCCCCGGTCATGAAAGCGGTGACCCGTTACGCGAACAAGGGCGGCCGCGTTCTCGGCATCTGCAATGGTTTCCAGATTTTGGTGGAGGCGGGGCTTCTGCCCGGTGCGCTGCTCACCAACCGGCAGCAGAAGTTCATCTGCAAGCCGGTCCACGTTGTCGTCGAAAACACCGGCACGCCGTTCACCGGCCGCTGTAAAAAAAACGCCGTGCTCAACATCCCCATCGCCCACAAGCAGGGCAATTATTTTGCCGACCGGGAGACCCTCCTCAGCATGGCGGATAACGGCCAGGTGGTGCTGCGCTACGCCGACGCCCAGGGCCAGGCCACCGAAGCGGCCAACCCCAACGGCTCGGTGGAAAACATCGCAGGCGTCGTGAACGAACGGAAAAACGTCATGGGCATGATGCCGCACCCCGAACGCGCGGCCGACCCCTTGTGGCCGAACATCGACGGCCAGTCCATCTTTCAATCCCTCATGCAAAGCCCTACGCCGTGAGCGCCCCCATCGAACCGGAAATCACGCCTGAGGTGGTGGCGGAACACGGCCTGACCGCCTCCGAATACGAGCGCATTCTCGAGCTGCTCGGCCGCGCGCCCAACTTCACCGAGCTTGGCATCTTCTCGGTGATGTGGAGCGAGCACTGCAGCTACAAGAGTTCCCGGCCGCACCTCAAGACGCTCCCGAGCGAGGGCCCGCGCGTCATCGAGGGGCCGGGCGAAAACGCCGGCGTGGTGGACATTGGCGACGGCCTCGCCGCCGTGTTCAAGATCGAAAGCCACAACCACCCCTCGTTCGTCGAGCCGCACCAGGGCGCCGCCACCGGCGTCGGCGGCATCATGCGCGACGTGTTCACCATGGGCGCGCGCCCCATCGCCCTGCTGAACTCGCTGCGCTTCGGCGAGCCGGCGGACGCCCGCACACGGTTTCTCTTAAACGGCGTGGTGGAGGGCATCGCCAGTTACGGCAACTGCACCGGCGTGCCCACCGTCGGCGGCGAGGTGTACTTCGACCCCTGCTACAACGGCAACATTCTCGTCAACGCCTTCTGCCTCGGGCTCGTGAAAACCGACAGGGTGTTCCGCGCGCGCGCCGGCGGCGTCGGCAACGCGGTGATCTACGTCGGCTCGAAAACCGGGCGCGACGGCATCCACGGCGCAAGCCTCCTCGCCTCCGCCGAGTTCGACGACAGCACCGAGGAAAAGCGCCCCACCGTGCAGGTCGGCGACCCGTTCACCGAAAAGCTGCTCATCGAAGCCTGTCTCGAAATGATGAAAAAGGACTGGGTCATCGGCGTGCAGGACATGGGCGCGGCGGGCCTCACCTCCTCGTCGTTCGAAATGGCCGGGCGCGAAGGCACCGGCATCGAGATGGACCTCTCGAAAGTGCCGCTCAGGGAAACCGGCATGACGCCGTACGAGATCATGCTGTCGGAATCGCAGGAGCGCATGCTGTTCGTCGTCGAAAAGGGCCACGAGGAAGAAGCCATCGCGATATTCAAGAAATGGGACCTCGACGCCGCCTTCATCGGCCACGTCACCGAGGAGCCCTCGGTGCGCATCCGGTTCGAGGGGCGGGAGGTGGTGAACCTGCCGGTGCTGCCGGTGGTGGATGGCTGCCTGGGCCTCGCGCGGCCCGTGAAGCGCCCCGCCTACCTCAATGAGACGGCAAAGCTCGACCTCGGGGCGATTGCCGAACCCGCCAACGGCGGCCAGGCGCTCAGGGCGCTCCTCGCCTCGCTCAACATCGCCAGCCGCGAGTGGGTGTACGAGCAATACGACCACATGGTGCGTCTCAACACGCTGATCGTGCCGGGTTCGGATGCGGCGGTCCTGCGCGTGCCGGGCACCACCCGGGCCCTCGCCCTGGCGGTGGACTGCAACAGCCGCTACTGCCAACTCGACCCCTACAATGGCGCGCAGATCGCCGTCAGCGAATGCGCGCGCAACATCGCCTGTTCCGGCGGCGAGCCCATCGGCCTCACCAATTGCCTGAACTTCGGCAACCCCGAGCGCCCGGAGATCATGTGGCAGTTCCAGGAGGCGGTGCGCGGCATGGGCGACGCCTGCCGGTTTTTCGATATTCCGGTGGTCAGCGGCAATGTCAGTCTCTATAATGAAACCAGGGGCGAGGCGATTTTTCCCACACCCACCGTTGCCGTGGTCGGCCTGCTGGACCATCACGAGCAGCAGATGCGGCAGTGGTTCAGGCAGGAGGGCGACAGCGTCGGCCTGCTTGGGGAAACCCTCGAGGAACTCGGCGGCAGCGAGTACCTGAGCGTCATCCACGGGCTTTCCCGAGGCAAGCCGCCGACGCTCGACCTCGAGCGGGAAAAGCGCCTGCAGGCGCTGGTGAGGGGCCTCATCCACCGCCGCCACATCGTCTCCGCGCACGATTGCTCGGAAGGCGGCCTGGCCGTGGCGCTCGCCGAGGCGTGCATCTCGCGGCCGGATGCGCCCATCGGCGCACAGGTCGCCCTGTCTTCACCGCTTAGAAAGGACGCCCTGTTGTTCGGGGAGTCGCAGTCGCGCGTCGTCATCTCTTATCCCGAATCGGCGCGCGAGACCATCGCGGCACTCGCCCGCGAGCACGATACGCCGTTCGCCCCGCTTGGCCGGGTGGGCGGCGACGCCCTCGCCATCACGTTGAACGGAAACCCGTTCGTGCGCGAGGACATTAAAACCCTAAGCGATCTCTGGAGAAAGTCGCTCGCGAATTATGTTCGACAAACTGCATGAAGAATGTGGCGTGGTGGGGGTTTACGGCCACCCGGAAGCGGCCAACCTGACCTACCTCGGTCTTTACGCGCTGCAGCACCGTGGCCAGGAGAGCACCGGCATCGTGTCCAGCCACAAGGGCAGGATGCACCTGGAGGTCGGCATGGGCCTGGTGGCCGACACCTTCACCACCGAGCGCCTTCAGCGCCTGAAGGGAAGCCTGGCCATCGGCCACAACCGCTACTCCACCGCCGGCGAAAGCCAGCTCGCCAACGCGCAGCCGTGCCTGACCAATTACTCCGGCGGTTCGCTGGCGCTCGCCCACAACGGCAACCTGGTCAACGCCAATGCCATCCGCGACAACCTGGTGGCGCACGGCGCGATCTTCCAGTCGACCAACGACAGCGAGGTGATCATCCACCTGATGGCGCAGTCGGGCGAGGATAATTTTGTCGACCAGGCGGCGGCCGCGCTCAAGCGGGTGCAGGGCGCCTACTCGCTGGTGCTGATGACCGAAAGCGAGCTGCTTGCCGCGCGCGACCCGCACGGCTTCCGCCCGCTGTGCCTCGGCCGCGTCGACGACGGCTACGTGGTGGCCTCCGAATCCTGCGTGCTCGACCTCATCGAAGGCGAATACATCAGGGAGATCGAGCCCGGCGAACTGGTGCTCATCAACGACCAGGGGGTCAAGTCGTTTTTCCCGTTCAAGAAAACCCCGACCCGGCAGTGCGTGTTCGAGCACATCTACTTCGCCCGGCCCGACAGCTTCCTGTTCAACGATCACGTCTACCGGGTGAGGAAGGCGATGGGCCGCGAGATGGCGAAGGAATCCCCCGCCGAGGTCGACATCGTCTCCCCGGTGCCGGACTCCGGCGTCATCTCCGCCATGGGGTACGCCGAGGAACTCGGCATTCCGTTCGAGATGGGGCTCATCCGCAACCATTACGTCGGCCGCACCTTCATCGAACCGCAGTCGCAGATCCGCCATTTCGGCGTGAAGGTGAAACTGAACGCGGTGCGCGACGTCATCGAGGGCAAGCGGGTTGCCATCATCGACGACTCCATCGTACGCGGCACCACCAGCCGCAAGATCGTCAAGATGCTGCGCGACTCGGGGGCGAAGGAAGTGCACGTGCGCATCAGCTCGCCGCCCATCCTGCACCCCTGCTTCTACGGCATCGACACGCCCACCTGCAGCGAACTCCTCGCCTCCACCCACAGCCTGGAGGAGGCGCGGCGGTTTCTCGGTGCGGATTCCCTCCACTACCTGAGCATTGAAAAGATGTTGAAGGTGTTCGGGGAGGACAAGGAAAAATTCTGCACCGCCTGCTTCGACGGCTCCTACCCCGTGCCCATCGTCGCACGGGAAACCGAAGTCGAACAGATCCCCCTGTTTACCGGCGAATAGACCCAAGCCTCGGGACGGCCGGGCCTCGCCTCACTTAGCGGCGGGCGCCAAAGGTTCGCCGTCGCCTGCAAGCGGCTGGGGCTTCTTTTCCTCAAGAACCTCGGCGGACGCCAGGGCCTTGCCCAGCGCGTCGAGATCCTCCCTGTAATCGGCTAGCGAGCGGTCGAGCTGGTTCTGCGTTTCGCGGATGCGCTCGAAGCGTTCCCTGATCACCTGAAACTCGTCCTGACTGAGAACCACCCGGCCAAGCAGGCGCTCGGCCTCTGGCTGGGCAGGCGAACCGGCCTCCGGCGCATCGGAAAACAGCCCGCTGAAGATCTTCTTGAGAGCGCCCTCCAGAGTGGGCTCCATGGCGATGTTGTCCTCGTAGCCGACGATGAC
>QJWD01000125.1 GCA_003235465.1 Nitrospirota bacterium
AAAGCGGTGGATTAAAAAAGGCCCCAGGAGCGTTGCTCACGCTCAAGGGGCCGAAGAAATCAGGTTAACAGGAGCTGGCGATATGAACCGCCCATTGAACCGGCGTCCTGGGGTCAATGGTTGTCAGCAGTAGTTTCGCTTGCTCAAGTACTCGGGAAGCGTCCACTGCACGGAGTCGGTATCGATGTTGTAATGGCCGAGTGCGCCACAGAATGAGCAATGCTCGATGCCATGATCGTAATCGATGGTCACCGCGCCCACCTTGTGGTCGCAAAAAATCTTCTTCTTTTCCTCGCCTCGGCTTTCCTCGTTGAACCACCCCTTTGAAATGTTCAAGTTCTTCATCGTTCTCAAGTTCCTTTCCAGATTCTGAAGGGTACCGGTCCCTGATGAAACAGGTTCGGACGGCAGTCCCAACCTATTTGTAGAATAATATTGGATGTGGGGCAAGTCAAGCCAAGAAACAGGCTTTGCACCGGTTCTTCAATGATCCTTCGTTAAAGGCCGAACGAAAGTCAAGAAAATCTTTCGTCACCGTTCAGTGACGGGATATTCACCAGGCCGCGGCATGCCGAAAATTCGCGGCCTAGGGTGAGAACTGTTTGAAAAAAACGCGGCGGTTTTTCTTGTCGATACCCAAATCCAGGTACCAGGTGATGCCCGGGGAAAGCGCGTAGCAGGTGAGGGCATTCGTGTCGAAGGTCCACCACTTGGGCGGCCCGGCCAGGTTCAACTGGCAGGCGGGCGCGGGCGCGAGCTTCATGGCGGCGATGATTTTTTCGACCACCTCCGGGTCTTCGTAGTCGAAACGAAAAAGCACTAGATCGGGAGAGAGGACGTGGTATATATGGTGCACCGACCCGGGGCCTTTGGGGGCATCGAAATACTCGTTAAAGGCGGCGATGGACTCGGGGCTGTCGGGCCCCTGTTTGTAAGACAGCCAGGGCGTCGGCATGTAGTGCAGGTAAAAAGCGCCGTAAAAGATCACCGGCAGGCAGGAGATCGCCCAGGTCAGGCCCCACAGGATTTTTGATGCGAGAAAATACCCGGCGGGCGCGCCTGTCGGTTTTTGCCGCCACCGCCATAAAAAAATCGCTCCTACGGGAATGACAAAGAAGAGAATGAGCAGGCCAAGCGGCGCGCCGATATCGGCAACCGGGATGCGGGGAAAGGGTGCGACCTCGATCAGGACGAGGACGAGCACCAGCAGGCAAAGCAGGTTGATAAACGCGTAAACGTTGAACGCGACCCTGGAGGACCCGCCGGGTTGTTCTGAAGCCGCCATCGGGAAGCCGTTTCGGGAGGGCTTGGCCGGGCCAGGAAGTTTTAAGGAAGGGCGCGGCGTTCGCCCGGGTTGAACGCCAGTGGTAGTATTATAAACCAGCGCCGGCATAAACGGCAAAGCGCAAAACGCGGGATCACCCGCCACACCGGGCCACGCAAATGCGGGGAGGGGCTTAATTGGAAACCGATTATCTTAAGGAGGCTCTGCCGGATGAAGCCGGGCCGGCAATGGATCTTCTCATGGCCAGGCACATGGGCCAGCGGGCCATCGAGAGCGGCGGCATGCCCTGGCTTCTGGATGGCAACAAGGCTTATGCCGTGCCGCCTTATTCCACGGATCATAATGCGTTTTTCGGCCGCGTGGTCGAGCATTTGCGCGACAGGAAGATTCGCGTCCAAATCTCCGACGAGGGAGACCGGTACCGCATTGCCTTCTCCCAGCCGCGCCACGGCGCGCTCGCCGAGGAGCGGGGCGCGTCGCTCCCCTTCGCGGGCTGCCTCGCGGCGATCTCCGCCCTGCGAATGGAAGCGGAGAGAAGCACAAAAAAAATCGGCCCGGGCGAGTGACCCTGGCAGGGTCACCCGCAAACGGGCCGAGCGTTGAATCTTCCTGACTAGCGGGTGATCTCGGTGAGTTGAATCTTGAACGTGAGGGCCTTGCCCGCCAGCGGGTGGTTGAGGTCCAGGGTCACCGAATCGGTCGTCACCTCGGTGATGGTGGCCCTTGCCTGCTGGCCTCCCGGGCCGCCGAGCATCATCATCATGCCCACCTTGGGTTCCTGACCTTGCGGAAATTCGCTGCGGGGAAATTTGTGCACCAGTTCCGGGTTGGCGTCACCGTAGGCCTCGGCGGGGCTCAGGGTGAATTCCTTTTCCTCGCCCTTCTGCATGCCCATCACGGCTTTCTCGAAACCGGGGATCACCTGTCCCTCGCCAAGTTTGAACGACAGGGGGGCATGGTTTTTGGAGCTGTCGAACACGGTGCCGTCGCCGAGCTTGCCGGTGTATTCGAGAGTCACCTGATCGCCGCTTTGTGCGCCATCGGCGGCAAGCGCCGTGTGCGGCAATAACACGAGGAAAGATAGTACGGCGGCGATGATGGATCGATCAAACATTGTTGGCTTCATGCCCTTCTCCTAGTTGGGGATAAAAATGGGGTACTTATTATATATTAGCACAATAAAGATAGAGCATGCGAGGAATGGCCCGCTTTATCGGTTGAGTCTCATTGCCGGATTCCAAAGGGGGATGGCGGCGTTGCCCTTGAATAAGGTTCTTGCCGAACCGGCAAAAGGGGCGTACAAGAAGGCTAGACCAACCCGAATATCGGAGGGGCAATAAAATGAAAAGCCTTGTTGCATGCGCGGCGGTCGTGTTGATTGCGCCGCTCGCGGTTGCCGGCCCCATGGAGGATTATTGCTCGGTGTCCGCGGCGAAGCGCGATATCACCCAGGAAGCCTGCGTAGAAGCCGAAAAGGACGCTGAGAAAGATATTGCCGCAAGCCAAGTGGATAAGGACCTGCTCGCCTACTGCGAAAACATCGTCGGTGAAAGTCGCGTGCTGGTTCGCCTGTGCATCAGGAAAGAAACCGAACGGGCGGCGGCCGGAAAATAGCGGTCGCTCCAGGCCAGGCTCAAAAAGTTCGTCCGGTGTCCCTGAGCCGCCTCAGTTCCATTTTGCCGTCGCGGGTGAGGTGTTCCACCAGTACCCGGTCCACCATGTCGCGCGAATGCCTGCCGAATTTCCTCGAGGGAATGTAGGTGTTGACCTTGACCATGCCCTGCTTTTCCAGCGAGCGAATCACCTGCACCACCGAGCGAAAGCCTTTGACATCCTCCATGTCTTCCGGGTTTTCGACCTTGAACAAAAAACCGCCACGGTCGATGGAGTTCAAAATATCGTACTCATCCATTGTCTTGGTCATGGGCGTCTCCAGATTGAGGATTGAACAGATGCACCTTTTCCACTGAAACAAACCCCCCTCGCTTTTCCTCCGCCAGGAAGAAAAGACGGCTTTCCTGAAACATCTCCTTAAACCCGAA
>QJWD01000190.1 GCA_003235465.1 Nitrospirota bacterium
CTTTGACTGTTTAACCGGCGGCTTTTCAAGGCCTGTGGCGAGTGGCGGTTTTTTCTCCGGCGGGGGAGGGCGCGGGGCGAACCCTCGCCGCGCCTGTAAGCGAGAGGCCCTCATCGGCCCGGGGCATAGGCCCGGGGCGCCTGCCGGGAGCTCAGGGGTCGCTCATAACTACTTTAATTTCAGCAAACTATGGGGCCATCCAGAGGTATTGCAGGCTCGGGAACGAGGGTTTCAGAAGGCCCGCTTTCAAGCTGTCGGGCATTTTGCTGTTTAGCAGCCAGTCGAGCACGTTGACGGGCTCCCGCTCCTGCACGATGGCGGGTTTTTCCTTGAGGCCGAGGCCCCCGGTGAGGAGTTCCACGGTGTCCTCGAGGCTGCCCAGGCGGTCCACCATTTTGAGCTCCAGCGCCTGGCGGCCGGTGTAGATGCGGCCGTCGGCGAGTTTCGCCACCTCCCCCATCGGCAGGTTTCGGCCCTCGGCCACCGCGCCGATGAACTGCTGGTGGACGTCGTCCACCACGGTTTGCAAAAGGGCGCGCTCTTCCTTCGACATGGTGCGGGAAAACGAGCCGATGTCCTTGTAGGGCCCGCTCTTCACCACCTCCGGCTTCATGCCCACCTTGCTCATCAGCTCTTCCATGTTGGAAAACGCCATGATCGCGCCGATGCTGCCGGTCAGCGTGCCGGGGTTGGCGACGATGATGTCGGCGGCGGCGGCGATGTAGTACCCTCCCGAGGCGGAGAGGCTGCCGAGCGACGCGTAAACCTTCTTGTTGTTCTCGCGCACCTTTTTCACCGCGCGGTAAATCTCCTGGGACGGAGCCACCGACCCGCCAGGCGAATCGATACGGAGGACGATGCCCTTCACGTTGTCGTCCTCCATGTATGCCATCAACTGGCGGACCGCGTCCTCGGAACCCGTGATCATGCCGCTGATCTCGACTATGGCGATCTGCTCCTCCGGCTGGCCGAAGGCCCCGGGCAGAAGCCGGGATGCCGCCACAATCGCGATCACCACCACCGACCCCCAGAAAAATAGGCGCCAGAGCTGGTGGCCGAAAGACCGGCGTCTTCGTTCCTTCTCCATGAGATTCACCGTGCAGTTGAAAGGAGCTTAGTCTTCCTTGTCTTCCTTGTAGCTTTCGATCTCGGCCTGTTCCGCCTCGATGGCGGCGAGGTCCAGGTTCTCGTCGAACGCCTTGATGCTGAGGGCGATCTTCTTGCTGTCGGTATCCACCTTGATGACCTTGGCCTTGATCTCGTCGTCCACCTTCACCACCTGGTCGGGGTGCGACACTTTCTTCGACGAAAGCTGGGAGACGTGAATCAGGCCCTCGAGCCCGTCGCCGAACTCGGCGAAAGCGCCGAACCCGGTCACCTTGATGATTTTACCCTCCACATCGGTGCCCACGGGGTAGTTCTCGGCGATGTCCTCCCACGGGTCCGCCATGAGCTGCTTGACGCCCAGGGAAATGCGGCAGTTCTCCTTGTCGATGGTGAGCACGACGGCTTTCACGCGGTCCTTCTTTTTCAGCACCTCCGAGGTGTGTTTGATCTTCTTCCAGCTGAGGTCCGAAATGTGGATCAGGCCGTCGACCCCGTCCTCCAGCTCAACGAACGCGCCGAAGTCGGTGAGGTTGCGCACCGTGCCCTCGACCTCCGAGCCGATGGGATATTTTTGCTCGATATCGTCCCACGGGTTGGGTTCGATCTGCTTCATGCCGAGGGAAATGCGCTTGCGGTCCTTGTCCAGGGTGAGCACCACCGCCTCGACCTCGTCGTTGATGGACACCATCTTGCTTGGGTGCTTGACATGCCGGCTCCAGCTCATCTCCGAAATGTGGACCAGGCCCTCGATGCCCTTTTCGAGCTCGATGAACACGCCGTAATCGGTGATGCTCACCACGCGCCCCTTGATGCGGGAGCCGACGGGGAACTTGCTCTCCACCTCCACCCACGGGTCGGGGCTGATCTGCTTGAGGCCGAGGGAGACGCGCTCCTTCTCCTTGTCGAACTTGAGCACCATGACCTTGACCTTGTCGCCGATGGAGAACATCTCCGACGGGTGGTTGACGCGGCCCCACGACATGTCGGTGATGTGCAGAAGGCCGTCGATGCCGCCGAGGTCGATGAACACGCCGTATTCGGTGATGTTCTTGACAATGCCCTCGATGAGGTTGCCCTCCTGCATCTGTTCGAGGGTGCCCTCGCGCAGCTGCTTGCGCTGCTCCTCCAGCAGAATGCGGCGGGAAAGGACGATGTTGCCGCGCTTCTTGTTCATCTTGATGATCTTCATCTTGAAGCGCTCGCCGATCAGCCTCTCCAAGTTGCGCATCGGCCTCAGGTCGATCTGCGAACCGGGCAGGAAGGCCTTGAGGCCGATATCGACGGTGAGGCCGCCCTTGGCCTTGGCCACCACCACGCCCTCGATGGTCTGGTCTTCCTCGTAGGTTTTGACCAGCTCGTCCCACACCTTGATCTTGTTCGCCTTCTCCTTGGACAGGACGACGTTGCCGTCGTTGTCTTCCACGCGTTCGAGGTAAACCTCCACCTCGTCGCCGACGGCCAGGTTCTTGCCGCCCTCGGAAAACTCCGACTGATGCACCAGGCCCTCGGACTTGAAGCCGACGTCCACCGTCACCAGGCCCTTGCCGATCTTGATGACGCGCCCGTTGATGATCTGCCCTTCCTTGAACTGCTCCAGGCTCTGGCTGAAATAGGCTTCCATTTCATCGCGCGCCTGCTGATCCTCAGGAGAAAGCTCCTCCTGTTCTTCTAAATCGTCCATGTCCATTTCGGCGAGTTGCTTTTTCATATTCTGTTGGCTCTCACTTGCGGTTGATAATATGTTTCCACGTCGTTAATAAATACATTGCGGCAAACCGCTTCTCATATTTGCAATCCGGGCCCGCTGTTATTCCACGCGGCGATCATCCAGGGTTTTGCGTGCCCGCGATCCGCCCTCTCAGGGCGACTGAATCATGTCGATCATCCTTTGCACCACGTCTTCGATGGCGAGGTGGGTGGTGTCCACCAGGACGGCGTCGTCGGCCCGTTTAAGCGGCGACACTGCCCGGTTCCTGTCCTCCTGGTCGCGTTCGATGACCTGCTTGATGATGGCTTCCAGGTCCACGCCCGGGTTGTTGGCCGCCTTCAGTTCCTCGTAGCGCCGCCGCCCGCGCTCGCGGGGGTCGGCATCGAGAAAAAATTTCCGCTCCGCCTCTGGAAAGACCACGGTGCCGATGTCGCGCCCGTCCATCACCACGCCGCCGTTTTTGCCGATGGCCCGCTGCTTGGCCACCAGGATCTCCCGCACCCTGGCCTGCGCGGCGACGGTGGCGGCGCCTTTGCCGACCGCCTCGGTCTTGAGCCTGGCCGTGACATCCTCTCCGTCGACCAGGATCTTCTGCCCGGCCTCGCCAGGAAACAGCTTGATATCCAGCTTCTCGGCCATCGCCGCGACCGCGTCGGGGTCGGCCAGGTCGAGACCCAATTCCCCGGCTTTCCACGCCACCGCTCGGTACATCGCCCCGGTGTCGATGTGCTGGTACCTGAGCTTAAGCGCGATCATTTTGGCGACCGAACTTTTTCCGCTTCCCGCGGGGCCGTCAATCGCGATGATCATGGGCGCTCATATCAGGTGCAACCGGTGCTCGTTGGACGATTCGATCGCGGCTTCGAGCGGCTGGCTCTCCCCGGCCTTGATCCAGGTTCTCAAATGCCCGAGTTGGTTTTGAAAACGGTCGATCAGGTCCAGGATCGGCTCCCGGTTGGCCATGCAAATGTCTCTCCACATCACCGGGTCGCTGGCGGCGATGCGGGTGATGTCCTTCAGGCCCGCGCCGGAATACGGCATGACCGGGTCGTTGTTTTTGGTCTTGAACTCGCCCACCGTGTTCATCAGGGCGAAGGCGACGAGGTGCGGCAGATGGCTGACCGCGGCGAAAACCTCATCGTGCTCGTCCACATCCATGACCACGACGTTCATCCCCACCGCGCTCCACAGGTGCGTCACCTTGTCCAGCGCTTCCGGGCGCGTGGTGGCGGTGGGCGTCACGATGCAGTTGGCGCCTTCGAACAGGGTCGCGGAGGAGGCGTCTAGGCCGGAGTTCTCGCCGCCGGCGATGGGGTGCGCGCCGACGAAATGCACCGACCCGGGTAATTTCTTTTCGATGGCGTGAATGAGCGGCCCCTTGACCGAACCCACGTCGGTCAGAATGGAGCCGGGCTTCGCATGCTCCGCCGCCTCGAGCGCAAGCTGAGCGAGAACCCCCACTGGCGAGCACAGGACGACGACGTCGGCCTCTTTCACCGCACAGGCCAGATCGGCGGCGGCTTCGTCGATGATGCCGAGGGCTTTCGCATGTTCCAGGTTGCCCCGGTTGCGGCCGTAGCCGGTGATACGCCCCACAAGCCGCCGCTCCTTGAGCGCGCGGGCGAGAGACGCGCCGAGCAGGCCGACGCCGACGATGGTGACGCGGTCGAATATTTTCATCGCCGCCGCCCTCCTTGCGGGTAGGAGCCGAGCACCTTGACGAACAGGCACTGCTTTGAAAGGGTGCCGATCACGCGGGCGATGTGGGTCTCCTCAGAGTGGCCCTCGAAATCGACGAAGAACAGGTACTCCCACGGCCGGTTGCGAAGCGGCCGCGACTGGATTTTGGTCAGGTTGATTTTATTGCGGGCGAACAGCTCGAGCGTCTTGAGCAGCGACCCGGCTTCGTCGCGGATCGAGAACATGATCGAGGTCTTGTTTCGTTTCGACCGCTTGGCCGTCTCCCGGCTGATGACGAGAAAACGGGTGAAGTTTTCCCGCCGGTCCTGAATTTCCTGCTCCAGGATCTTGAGGCCGTACACTTCCGCCGCCAGCCTGCCCGCCACCGCGGCGGTGTGCGGGTCGTCCTTGGCCATCTTGGCGGCCTGGGCGGTGCTTGATGCCGGCACCTGTTCGATGCCGGGCAGGTTGCGGTTCAGCCAGCCGCGGCACTGCGCGAGCGGCTGCGGGTGGGAAACGATGCGTTGAATTTTTTTCCGGTCGGCGGTGCGCGCGAGCAGGAAGAGGGAAATCTCCAGCTTCAGTTCATCGGCGATGAACAGCGGCGAGTCGACAAAACAGTCGAGGGTCAGGTTGATGACCCCTTCGATGGAATTTTCCACCGGCACGATGCCGTAGTCGCAGGCGCCGCGCTCCACCTCGGAGAAAATGGTTTCGATGTTGTTGCAGGGCGAAAACAGCGTGGCGTGGCCGAACTGCTTGAGCGCCGCTTGGTGGCTGAAGGTGGTCTCCGGCCCGAGGTAGGCGGTTTTCAGGGGCTTTTCAAGCGCCAGGGTGGCGGAGAAGATCTCGCGAAAAACAGATGCGATGCACTCGCTCGGGAACGGGCCCTTATTCTGCTCACTCAGGCGTGCGAGGATGTCCCGCTCGCGCGAGGGAACGTGAAAATGGCTGGCCTGGTTTTTCTTGGATTTTTCCTTGCCGATGCGGATCGCCAGGGCGGCGCGCCGGTTGATCAGTTTCAGGATCTGATCGTCGATCTTGTCTATCTTTTGCCGGTATTCGTCAATCGGGGGCAAAGCATGGTACCGCCTTTACTTGGGATCTCGAAATGCCACAGGATTTCGATTGGAAACGTTGATTTTTTCACACCAGGCCCCTAAAATGCAAGCAAATAATTTTTCCCAAAGGGAGAGCGCCATGGTGCTCCTGGAATTCAGCATGACCCCCCTCGACAAGGGGGAGAGCGTGAGCGAATACGTCAGCCGGTCCCTCAAGATCATCGACGAGAGCGGCGTCGATTACCGGTTAAACCCCATGGGCACCGTGCTCGAAGGCGAGTGGGACGACGTGATGGCGGTGGTCAAGCGCTGCTACGACACGATGAGCGCCGACTGCAACCGCATCACCTGTTCGATCAAGGTGGATTACAGGAAGGGCCGGACCGACGGCCTCAAGTCCAAAATGGCTGCCATCGAGAGCAAGCTGGGCCGGGAAGTGAAGAAATGACCTTCCAGGGCAAGGGGCCGAAGTCAGTCCTTTAGCCCCATGAACTCCTGGCGGATGTAACGCACCACCGCCCGGATCTCCCGCCCGGAGAGGATGTTCTTCCACGGCATCATGGCGGTGCCCGGCCGCCCCTCGCTGGTGGAGTGGATCATCCGCTGCTCGCTCAGTTCCTTTTTCGCCGCTTCGGCGGTGAAGTTTCTGGGCGGCGGGCTGAGCACGCTGGCGGCGAAGGCGTCGCTGTTTCCCTTGACCCCGTGGCACACCTTGCACCGCTCCTCGTAGATCTTTTTTCCCAGCTCGATCTCGCCGGGCGGCGGGTTGTGCGACGAGGCGGCGAGCCATCCCGAAAGGGCGTATCCCGCGATCAGCGAAAAAGGCATGCGGGTCTCCATTCCCGATGCCTGCGCTTCTCGCCCGCCATCAGTGGATGTCCTCAAGTTTTTCTATCAAAAGAACGCGCACCATCTCCTCCTTGATGCTCTGAATCTGCCTCGGCCGGACCACTTTTTCGCCGCGCTGCGAAACCAGGAACATGTCGATGCCGCGGTTGCCCTGGGTGGAGATCTTTGCGCGGTGCACCTGGATGTTGAAATCCGAAAGCACCTTGGCGATCTTGTACAGCATGCCCTGGTGGTCGCGGGCTTCGATGCGCACCTGCGTGAACAGGCCGGCATTTTCGAAGTGGACCTTGGGCACCAGCGCCGCTTTCTGGCGGCTTTCCATGAAGCGGGCGCGCGCGGCCAGCAGGCTTCTCATGTCGGCCTGTTTGTTCAGCACCTTCGTGAGCGTCTGCTTGACGGATTTCCACAGGCTTAAGTCCGCGCCGGGCAGCCGCTCGGTTTCCTCCACCTGCATGGTGAGGATGCTGATGCCGTCCTGCCTCAAATAAACCTGCGCGCCAAGAATATTCGCGTTCCTTGCCGTCAGCACGCCGATCAGAATTTTGAACAGATCCCGGTCCGCCGGCCCGAGGAGTGTCACGTGGTGGAATTTTCCTTCGGCGTTGTGGCGGTGGTGCAGGATGAAGTCCCTGTCTTTCAGCGAATGGATCAGGCGGATGTGAAGGGCGATCTCCTCCGCGGGCGCCGCGTGCAGGTAATCCTCAGGCATCTGGTTCAGGTGCCGTTCGATCTCGCTTGCCGGGAACTCCCGGTGGAGAGCCTGGTAAACCTCCTCGCGGGTGGCCTGCGGAATCTCGGCGAGAGATTCCGGCCGCTCGAGGTATTGCCGGGTGCGGTGGTAAAGTTCCGAAAGCAGGAACTTCTTCCACGCCGTCCAGGTGCCGGGGGCCACCGCGCGAAGCTCCGCGTAGCTCATGAGGTAAAGCATCATCAGCCGCTCGCGGGTCCCCACCCGCTTTGCGAACTGGTTGATGACGCCGGGCTGGTGAATGTCCTGATGCAGGGCGGTTTCGATCATCCCATTCTGATGGGTGATGAGAAAGCGGAGCGTCTCTTCAGCCTTTTCATCCAGGTTCAGGCGTTCGCAAGGAACCTCGATAACGCTGTCGCCCGCCTCCTGGCCGCTCTCCCGCCCCAGCGACTTCAAGAGGGCGCTTAATTTAAGCAGCGCCCTTTCGGGCAACTCCCGGTAGATGGCGACGAGTTCCCCGGCCCGCGCCTCGCTTTCCGCCGCATCCAGCCCTTCTAAAAAATCAACCATTCTGAGCGCGTGCTCGTCGGCGGTGAAGCGGTGGTAAAAATCGTAATTGACCCGGCATTGCGCCCGCCCGAATTCGGGCAGGATCTGCCCCAGCACGCCCAGCCGGTGCATGAGGCGCAGGGTGGCGCCGGCGCTCGCGTGTTCGAGCAGGGGAAACAGAAACGCCGAAAGCGCCTGCGCGGATAGCGTCTCCTTCGTGAGCCGGGTGCGCAACTGGCTGATCTGCCGCTTGAGCTTGAAGTCGGGCTCGAGGCCGTACTGCTGGCACAGGCTGAACGCCACCAGCATGCGCGTGGGGTTTTTCAGAAAAATGTCCTGCGCCTCGCCGGCCAGCGTGAGGGTCGAGCCTTCGGCATGAAAGCCGTTGCCGAGCGCGGTTTTCGTCAGGCGGGAAAGCACCTTGCCTATCGAGCGGCGGTTTTGCATGCAGAGTTGAAAGATGGTGTCGGAAAAATTCAGGATGTTGGTGGCATGGAGAAAGTAATCGCGCATGAACCGCTCCACCACCCGCGCCTCGCTTTCCGCCTGGTAGCCGAGGTTTCTCGCCAGCCGGGCCTGAAGTTCCAGGCCGAGCACGTCCGCCTTTTTTTCCGAGAGGTAGTGCAGTTCGTTGCGCACGCGCAGGGAAAAATTGACCGATTCGTACAGCGTGTCGACGTCCTGCTGCGAGATCGCGTCGTCGAGCTCGATCTCGCGCAGGGACTGGCAGCCAAAACGCACGGCGGCGGCCCAAAGCGCGTTGTGGTAGTCGCGCAGGCCGCCCGGGCCTTCCTTGATGTTGGGTTCGGGGCTGAACACCACGCCCCGGTTGCCGTCGTAGCGGGAATGCTTTTCCTGCAGCTTCGAATCTAGAAAGCCGCGGATATTTTTCTTCAGCAGGCGCCGGCCGATGGCGTCGGCGAAAGCGTCGTAGCGCTTCTGGTCGCCTATCAGGTAGCGGGTTTCGATCATCGAGGTCTTGATGGTCAAATCCTCCTCGGCGAGCTTGAGGCAATCCTGCAGCGTGCGGCAGCTGTGGCCGATCTCCATCCCGATGCCCCAGAGAATGGAGATCACGTCCTGTATGAATTCGTCGCTGGCCTTTTTGATTTTCGGCGGGTGCAGGAACAACAGGTCGATATCGGAACAGGGGTTGAGCTCGCCGCGCCCGTAACCGCCGACGGCGATCAGGACGAAATCGTCCAGCACGCGGCTATGATTGTAGGGGGGAAGGGCGGACAGGGTCTGGACAATATGGCGAACGGCGGTGTCGACCAGGCTGGTGTGCGCCTGGATGACTTCAAACCCGCCCGCGCCCGCCTGATGCCAGGCGCGCAGCTTCTCCCGCTCGCCGGCGAGCAGCACCTTGAAGGCGGAGAAATAGGGCAGGCGCTCGCGCGGGTTCGCCGGCATCGGCGGAAGAACGCTGAAGTCGATGGCAAATTTGTAATTTCGCTTCGTATCGCTCATGAAATCCGGGCTGCCTCCCTCAAGTCACAAACCGGCACCGCCCCTGGGGTTCGCGGGGTCGCCCAGGGGTTTAGCTTATCCGAGAACGACGGGCGTCCGCCCAGGTGTTGCCTGCCGTGGGCTGGGGGCTCTGGGATGGGAAATCCTTGAAATTAACAGGGCATCGGGAAAATCATATCACCCCGCTTTCGGGCTGGCAATGGAAATGCCGAAAGCCCCGGGCGCCGCCCCGCCGCCGGCTCGGCGGGCGCTCCCAAGGGGCCTCGAACGGCTTCGACAAAAAGCGGCAAGCCACGATATCAAAAGACCTTACCGGGCCCGGGGCAGGCCTTTCCGGGGTTCAATTGGGCTTGACAATCAGGGGTTAATAATTTAGTTTACCCCTCACCGTTCAATCATCCAGGAGAACCCCGTGGCGGGGGTTTCAGGGCGCGCCGCTTGGGGCCACCCAGGCCCCGCCGGTGAAGGGCAAGCCGGGGTGATAAGGACGTGGTTACGCGCCTGGGTAAAAGAAGCGCGCGGACCTTAATCAATACTCAACCGGGCCCATGGCCCCTTTTCTTGCGCTGAACTCATGTCCTCCACCAGAAACAAGATCACAGTGGTAGGTGCGGGGCAGGTGGGCACCACGGTCGCCCAGCTCGCAGCCTACAACAACTTAGGCAACGTGGTTATCATCGATATCGTTCCTGATTTTCCCCAGGGCAAGGCGCTGGACCTGCAGCAGTCCGGCTGCCTGCAGGCGTTCGACAGCCTCATCATCGGCACCAACGACTACAAGGACACGGCGGATTCAGACATCGTCGTCATCACCGCCGGCCTGCCGAGAAAGCCGGGCATGAGCCGCGAAGACCTGCTCGCCACCAACGCCAAGATCGTTCGTTCGGTGACGGAGCAGATCATGAAGTACTCGCGCAACCCCATCATCATCGTCGTGTCCAACCCGCTCGATGCGATGGTGTACATGGCGAAAAAAGTTTCCGGCCTCGGCAAGGACAGGATCATGGGCATGGCCGGCGTGCTCGACGCCGCCCGCCTGCGCACCTTTGTCGCCCTCGAGCTCGGCTGCTCGCAGACCGATGTCGACGCCATGGTGCTCGGCGGCCACGGCGATTCCATGGTGCCGGTGCCGCGCTACACCACGGTATCGGGCATCCCCATCACCGAGCTGATGGACCCCGCGGTGATCGAGAAACTGGTTGAGCGCACCCGGAAGGGCGGCGCTGAAATCGTCCAGCTGCTCAAGAACGGCAGCGCCTTCATGGCGCCCGGCGCATCGGTGGTCAAGATGATCGAGGCGATTCTGAACGACAACCGGCGCATTCTCCCCTGCACCGCCTATCTGGAAGGCGAATACGGCTGGAGCGGAATCTTTTTCGGCGTGCCGGTGCAGATCGGCATCCACGGCATCGAGCGGGTCATCGAACTGAAGCTCACCGAAGCCGAGCAAAAGGCGCTCGACAACTCCGCCAAGGAAGTCAAGAAAACCATCGTCGAGGTGGACGCGCTGCTCGAAAAGAACTGAACCGCTTTCCCGCCCCGCACCTGGATGAAAAGGCGCGGGCCCGTTTCCCCAGCCCCGCCCACACCCGCGCCTCACACCCCCCGCAGGGTGCGTAGCTCTTCGGTAAAGCCGCGTGCGGGATTTTCACGCTAGCAAGAACCTGTT